>NZ_JBNAIL010000015.1:0-40070 GCF_052048195.1 Candidatus Pelagibacter sp. HIMB123
TCAGCATACTTTTCCTTTCTTAACTCTTTCGGATACTTTGGTGGCCTGCCGCCTTTATTCTTTATCATATAGCTTTCTTATATATTTTTGAGCAATTTCTTTGAATTCAACTTCATCAAATAAAAAAGTTTTTGCTGTATTACAAACGGAGCAAGAAATTGCTATGTTATCAATTGTGTATCCAAGCATAGAATTCTTTCTATCAATTCCAAATTTTTTTGCTTGCACCTTAAATTTAAGATTAGATTTTTTTTTTTGAAATTCCTCTAAGGAGATACCACAATAGTTACAGTATCCTTTGTAATTTTCTTTTAACCAATTTAAAAATTCTTCTCTAGAAAAATTAATACCTCGAGATCTTTTTGATTTTTTTTTACTGTGATATCTGGCCATAGAAAGTTTGTCCCAAAGATGATTTTCAATTTTTGATAATCTTCTATGTCTTCTTTGATCATCACAGGCAACACAGCTTTTTCTATAGATTCTTCTCTTGCTAATATGCCCATTATCACACGGCAATCCTGTAAAATAATATTTTAAACCTTTCTTTTTTGCCTCTTCAAATGAAATTTTTTGTTCCATAATTTTAATTGTAATTTACTTGATATAGACGAGTCAATTTTCACTCGTTATGTACTCGTCCTGATACGTAAAATTTAAGTATTCTTGGGAAAATAACTGGCTATAATTAAACAAAGTTAAGGGCACCTGGCAACAGAACGCCCCTCTTTTTAAATACTATCTTTTATTATAAAATTCTAATTTAAGTTTATTTAATTTTCCCAATACATGATCAACTAACCAAAAAAGATGTTGGTCTTTTTTTTGATCATAAATATATTTCCAATTTCTTTTAAAATGATCTTTTGAAAATTTAGCATTGGCTGCCCTACCGTCACAAACAATAATAGTGCCGGGTGTATAAAAATATTCAAATTTAAAAATATCACAAACCATAGGGAGCATATCTTTATGCCTTGTACTAATACCATTTATATCTTTTTTTACTTTAAATTGGTCAGGTCCATCTAAATATATGAAATCAGGATTACATAGTGGTAATTTTTTATATTGATTACAAATTCTATATTTGAATGTCGTCATTCAACATCAGTTAAAATATAATTTATTTGTTGTTAATTTAGAATTTTTCTAATTCTATAATTAATTTATTTCTTACTTTTTTAAATACTAAATAGTTATCATAAACACTCCCACCCATTCCGGTTGCTAAGAAAAATGAATTTTCAAATTTTTTACAAAATAAACTATTTGCATTCGCATATGCGCCAACATCCCCAGATACTATATAGTAGTTATTACTAAATTTTTTTATAATAGGATATACAACCTCCCAGAAGTTCCAAACTTTGCTAGCTCCTAGAAAGTTATTAGGTTTAACATCAAATTTTTCATTAATATAAATTACAGGATGAGCAACAATAACTATATTGTCAACAAGCTTATAATTATTTTGTAAATTTTTTTTTAAAAATTCTAATTGTTCAGATTTAATAGACCACTGATTCTCATATGGATTTAAGATTATAAATAAATCATTTTTAAATTTAAATGATTGGTATAAATTTTTATATCTTTGAATAAATTTTTTAGATTTAATATTATAAATTCTGTTTTTTTGTAAAAATTCCATTTTATTTGTATATCCAATATCATGATTACCAGGAGCTATATAAATTTCTAAGTTTAATTTGTCTATTTGATCATCGAAAAAATCAAAACTTTTATTATCTCCATCTCTGGTAACATCACCCGCAAAAATACCAAAATCAAAAATATTTTTTTTATCAATTAATTCTTTATAAAATTTTGGATAAATACCTAAGTTTTCTTCATTAGGAGAGCCAAAAGTATGTCCAGCTATAAAAAAAGTATAATCTTGTTTTCCATTTGGATCAGCTGCTAAATTATTACTCATTAGACAATTTCTATTTTTACTAAAATAAAAATAATTTGAAGTTTCCAAGTAAATTTTATGAACTATTTTATACGGAAAAAATTGATATTTTTTAAACACAAAAGCTAAGATAAATAAACATAAAAAAATTAATAAAAATGATAACTTTATTTTCATAAACAAAATAATGTAATTTAAATTCATTTATATCAATTATAGTAAATTTAAATATGTCTTTTTTATATGTGGGTCAGTATAATAAATTAAATCCATATGAATCTAAAAAAAATAATCACAAGGCCGTTTAAATTGACGAGTTAAGAATAAAAATTATAAGGATTAAAAAAGTAATATTATTTTTTTAATTCAGCTTGCGCTGCTGCTAATCTGGCTACTGGAACTCTATAAGGTGAACAAGAAACATAATTCAATCCTACATTAGAACAAAAAGATATACTATTTGGATCTCCTCCATGTTCTCCACAAATACCTAGCTTTAGATTTTTGTTCTGTTTTCGTCCTTTTTCTACTGCTATTTCAACTAAATCTGATACTCCTTCATCTATTGAAACAAAGGGATCAACAGAAAATATTTTGTTTTCTAAATAATCATTTAAAAATTTACCACTATCATCTCTACTGATCCCAAAAGTAGTTTGAGTTAAATCATTTGTTCCAAAACTAAAGAACTCTGCATGCTTAGCAATCTCCTTTGCTTTTATTGCTGCTCTAGGTAATTCAATCATCGTTCCCACTAAAAATTCTATTTTCAATTTATTTTCTTGTTGAACTTGACTGGCAGTTCTAATTACTAGTTCTTTCATTATTTTAATCTCAGCCTCTGTAGATACTAAAGGTATCATTATTTCTGGAAATGCAGATTTAATTTTACTTTTTTTGAGGTAAGCCAAAGCCTCAAATATTGCCCTGCATTGCATTTCATAAATTTCAGGAAAAGATATTCCCAGACGACATCCTCTATGACCTAACATAGGATTTTGCTCATGGAGCTCTTCAATTCTTGACTCGACCTCTTTAAATGAAAGATTAACTATAATGGCAACTTCATTAATTTCCTTTTCTGTACGCGGTAAAAATTCATGTAATGGTGGGTCCAACAATCTAACTGTGACTGGTAATCCACTCATGATTTTAAAAATGTCTATAAAATCTTTTCTTTGATGTGGTAACAATTTTTGTAATGCTATTGCTCTGTCTTCTTTTGTTTTAGATAATATCATTTCTCTTACAGACAAAATTCGTTCTTCATCAAAAAACATATGTTCAGTTCTACACAATCCGATACCTTCTGCGCCAAAATCTTTTGCTGTTTTGGTATCTTTTGGGGTCTCAGAATTTGTCCTTACTTTTAATTTTCTAATGCTGTCTGCCCAAGACATTAACTTTGAAAAATCACCAGATATTTCAGGTTTCACAGTTGAAACACTTCCAGCAATAATTCTTCCAGTTGAGCCATCAATAGTGATTACATCTCCTTCTTTAATCTCCATTGAAGAAGTTTTAAAAGATTTGTTTTCATAGTTTATATCAATTTCACTTGACCCTGATACACATGGTCTACCCATACCTCTTGCAACAACAGCCGCATGACTTGTCATTCCTCCTCTAGCAGTTAAAATTCCTCTTGCAGCATGCATTCCTTGTATATCTTCTGGGGAGGTCTCTACTCTGACCAAAATTGTATCCTGCATCATTGCTGTTAATCTTTCAGCCTCTTCAGATGTAAATACAACTTTACCACTGGCTGCACCTGGTGATGCTGGTAATCCATTTGCTATTACATTAATTGAACTTTTTTCGTCCAAAGTAGGGTGCAAAAGTGTATCTAAAGAGTTTGGGTCAATTCTTAATACAGCTTCCTTTTTAGAAATTAATTTTTCTTTAACCATATCAACTGCAATCTTGACTGCTGATTTTGCTGTTCTTTTTCCTGATCTTGTTTGAAGCATCCATAGTTTACTATTTTCGACTGTAAACTCTACGTCTTGCATATCTTTATAATGCATCTCTAATTTTTTCAAAATTTTTTTAAGTTCTTTAAAAACTTTAGGCATAGATTCTTCCATTGATAATTCTTTTACTTTAGCATCTCTCCTAGCTTTTTTTGTTATGTATTGAGGAGTCCTTGTTCCCGCTACAACATCTTCTCCTTGTGCATTAATTAAATACTCACCATATATTTCATTTGATCCATCTGATGGATTTCTTGTAAACACAACTCCTGTTGCACAATCATCACCCATATTTCCAAAAACCATTGATTGAACATTTACAGCAGTTCCCCACTCAGCTGGGATTTGATTTAATTTTCTATAAACTTTTGCTCTATTACTTTCCCACGATAAAAAGACTGCACTTATGGCTCCTAGTAATTGTTCATAAACATCTTGAGGAAAATCTTTTTTTGCCTTTTCTCTTACTGTTCTTTTAAAATCTTCAATTAATCCATCCCAATCACTTTCATCTAAATCTGTATCTAACAAAACACCTTTCGTAAGTTTATAATTTTCAATTAATTCCTCAAAATGATAACCTTCTACACCCATTACCACATTGCCGTACATTTGAATGAATCTTCTATAACTATCTTTAGCAAATCTTCCATTTGAGGTTTTAATTGCTAAAGCTTTAACTGTTTTATCATTCAGACCTAGATTTAGAATAGTATCCATCATACCTGGCATTGATACTCTTGCACCAGACCGCACAGACAATAAAAGTGGATTTTTTAAATCTCCAAATTTCTTAGAAACATCTTTTTCGATTAATTTTAATTCTTTTTTAATTTGAGAAATTAAATTTTTATTTAATTTTTTTTTATCCTTATAAAAAATTTCACAAACTTTTGTAGATATTGTAAAACCAGGAGGCACTGGAAGACCCATTCTTCCCATTTCAGAGAGATTAGCACCTTTTCCTCCTAAAAAGTTTTTTGGATTTTTAATTTTTTTACTATCCTTAGAATTAAAGTTTAATATAAGTTTTTTCATTAATTAGAGTCTATTAGAGAAAAATTAACATAATTGTTGAACGTTTTACACATCATTTGGATTAGTTCCAGCCTATTCTTCTTTATGACCAGATCATCCTCGTTCACAATTACATTATCAAAAAAATCAAAAACCTCTCTTTTAACACTAGCTAAATTGTTCAATGTTTGAACATAATTTTCATCTTTACTAATGCCTGAAAAATATTTCCTTAATTCATTAATTTTTTTAAATAGGTTTTTTTCTAACTCAGTTTTAAAAATACCAGGGTCAGTTGTATTTGATAATTCTATTTTATTATTTTTTAGTTCACCGTTTAAAATGTTTGAGGCTCTTTTATAGCTTGCAATAATATCTAAACCATCTGGTTTGTTAATAATTTTATTTAAATGTTTAGCTTTATTAAAAATAATAACAGTTTGATCTAAGTTAAAAGAATTGGTTGATGCTTGAATTATATCATTTCTAATATTTTCCTCCTTCATGTGATATTTTAATCTATCCATTAAAAAATCTGATAATTCATTTTGTAAAGATTGGTTGTCAATTTCAAAACCTTGATCTAAATACAAGCTTGAAGAATAATTAATTAAATCTTTTATTTTAAAATCTTTTTTATTTTCAACTATTATTCTTATTACTCCTAATGCTAATCTTCTTAGAGCATATGGATCTTTAGAACTTGTTGGTTTTTGATTTAAACCAAAAAAACCAACCAAAGTGTCTATCTTATCAGCCAAAGAAAGAGCTATACTAAATGGTTTCTTGGGAACTCTTGAGCCAGAACTTGTAGGTAAATATTGCTCACTTATGGCCAAAGCCAAATCTTTATCAAAACCTTGTGCAACAGCAAAATAACCTCCCATCACACCTTGTAGTTCTGGGAATTCACCCACTAGTTCTGATAATAAATCAACTTTACAAATTGATGCTGATAATTCAACTTTTTCTTTACTAATTAAAAGTTCATCTGATATCATTCCACCCAATTTTCTCATTCTTTGGGCTTTATCAAAATAACTTCCTAATCCTTTAAAATAATTCATTGATTTTAAATCAGTAACTTTTTTAACCATATTATGAGATTTATCTTTTTTCCAAAAAAATTCTGCATCACTTAATCTTGCTTCAACCACTCTTTCATTTCCTAATTTAATTAATCCCTTTTTATCTTTTTTGTTTGCAACCACTAAAAACTCATTCGTAATATTTTCTTTATTATCAAATATAGGAAAATATTTTTGATGGTATTGCATGGTAATAATTAATATTTCTTTTGGAATATTTAAAAATTTCTTATCGAATTCACAAAGAAGGATATTTGGTTGATCTGTTAAATCTACAACCTCATTAAGTAATCTAGGATTATGTTGAATCTTAATATTTTTATTTTTTAATATATTGTTGAATTTTTTTTCTATTAACTTTTTTCTTTCGTTGTGATCAACGATAATATCAATTTTTTTAAAAAAACTTTTATAATTTTTAAATTCTAAGAATGACTTTTTATTTTCCTCAAATTCTTTATCAATAAAAGTTGAGTTAGAAGATGTTAGATGATGAAAATTAAAATTTAATTTTTTTTTATCAAATACAGCTAGAATTGATTTTAATGGTCTCCCCCAATTTAGGTCAAAGGTTCCCCAATTCATTGATTTTTTCCATTGAATTTTACTTAACAATATTGGAATAAATTCCTCTAGCAATTCATGTGTGTGCAATTTTTTTGATTTTGTCTTGAAAAAATAAAATTCTCCTTTGTCAGTTTTCTTTTGGTAGAGGTCCTTTTTTACGATTTTATTTGACCTAACAAACCCCTCTAGTGCTACCTCTGGTGACTTGATATTTGGACCCTTAATCTCCTCAGATTTTAGTACAACCTTTTTTTGAACTCCTTCAAATAATACCACTAGTCTGTTTGGTGTTGAGTATGATGAGCTTTTTTTAAATAAAATTGATTTTTCTAAAAAAAAATCATTAAAACTTTTAAGTAAATCTTCCCTTAAATTTTGTTGAAGATTTGAAGGTATTTCTTCACTAAATAATTCTAAAAAAAACTCTGACATTATTTTTGACTATCTAACCAAACGCCTGCTGCGGATTTTGTAATATCTCTAATTCTAGCAATATAACCCGCTCTTTGTGCAACACTGATTGCACCTCTTGCATCTAAAATATTAAACACATGACTGGCTTTTAAACATTGATCATATGCTGGTAAAGAAACTTTTTTTTCTACCAAATCTTTTGCCTCAGACTCATGCATTTCAAACATTTTCAAAAGTGTTTCTACATTCGCATGTTCAAAATTGTATGCTGAAAATTCTTTTTCGGCTTGATGAAATACTTCGTGATATTTTACACCTTCATCATTCCACAATAAATCATAAACATTTTTTTCTTTTTGAGTGAACATACAAATTCTTTCTAATCCATAGGTGATTTCAACTGATACAGGTTTACAATCAAATCCAGCCATTTGTTGAAAATAGGTGAATTGAGTAATTTCCATTCCATCACACCATACTTCCCATCCTAATCCTGCGGCACCTAGTGTTGGACTTTCCCAATCATCTTCAACAAACCTTATATCATGATCATTATGATCTATTCCTATAGTGGATAAACTATTTAGATAAAGTTTTTTTATATTTTCAGGAGAAGGTTTAATTAAAACTTGAAATTGATAATAGTGTTGCAACCTATTTGGATTATCTCCATATCTTCCATCTGTGGGTCTTCTTGATGGTTGTACGTAAGCCGCTTTCCATGGTTTATTTCCAAGTGATCTTAGGGTAGTAGCTGGATGAAAAGTTCCTGCACCAACCTCCATATCATAAGGCTGCAAAATAATGCATCCTTTTTTACTCCAAAATTGCTGAAGATTTAAAATTGTATCTTGGAATGTTTGAATTTTTTTTTTTTCTTTTTTTGCTTTAGAAACCATATCTTTGCCAAATTGATCTTTCATCTAAAATACTTGCTATTTGATCTACTTGATTGCTGGATGAAGAAAGTTTTTGACTTAACCATCCTTTTGATTTTTCAAATTTTTTAATTATTACATCTTCACCAAATTTATCCTTTAATATTTCATGAGCATTACCTATTCCGTCAATCAATCCTAAATTTTTTGCTTTACTGCCCGACCAAAACTCACCTGAAAAAAGTTCTACATCAGATTTCTTTAATTTTGATCCTCTGCTTTTTTCAACAACATCTATAAAGTCTTTATGAAGATCTAATTGAATATTTTTTAATCTTTCAATATCCTCGTTTTTTTCTTCTAAAAATGGATCAAGTGTACTTTTGTTTTTGCCAGCAGTATGAACTCTTCTTTCAACCCCAATTTTTTTTATCAACTCTGTAAATCCAAAAGAAGAATATATCACTCCTATGGATCCAATAATTGAACTTGAATTTGCATAAATTTCGTCTCCAGCACAAGAAATCAAATAGCCCCCAGAAGCTGCTACGTCTTCAGCAAATACAATAACTTTTTTTTTGTGTTTTTTTGCTTGTTGTCTAATAAAACTGTAGATTAAATGAGATTGGACTGGTGATCCTCCTGGAGAATTGATTGATATAGCAACACATGCCCCTTTTTTCAGAGAAAAAGCCTTTTTAATTAGTTCTTCTTGACCTGCAAAATCAATACCTTGTTTAAATTTTCCTGCATTACCAATAACCCCACCTAATTTTAAGTGAGCAACAATTTTTTTCTTTTTAAAAAAAGAGAACATAGGTAAGTCTTATAGAATTATTTATTGAATATAAAGACTACTTATAATTGAAGAAACTGGTGCGTCAATTGATAAGTAATATATATGAACAAATTATACTAATTTAAAAATGTTATGGGAACAGTTGTACAGCTTAAAAATCAGATAAATGATTCATATTTTCAGCTTAAAGACTCGGTTGAAGAAAAACTAGTTTTAACCGAAGAAAAAATAAAATCAAAATTATCTAGTGACGTACAACTGGTTCAAAAAATGACAGATTATCACATAGAAACCGGAGGAAAAAGACTAAGAGCTTTACTAACATTGGGTAGTGCAAAATTATGCGGTTACTCTAAAGGCTCTAGAGATATAAATTTAGCTGCGTGTGTTGAATTAATTCACAGCGCAACGTTGATGCATGATGATGTAATTGATGAAGGCACTGTTAGAAGAGGTAAAGAAACTTTAAACAAAGTTTGGGATAATCATTCGTCAGTTTTAATAGGAGATTATCTATTGAGTAGATGTTTTGAAATGATGGTAGAAGACGGAAACCTAGAAGTTTTAAAATTATTATCGTCCACTTCATCTAAAATTGCTCAAGGAGAAGTTCTACAACTTCAACACAAGGGTGAAGTTGATATGCTGGAAGAAACATATTTAAAAATAATCACAGCTAAAACTGCTGAGTTATTTGCAGCAGCAACTAAAGTTGGTGCAATTTTATCTGATGCAGAAAATAAAGAAAAAGAAGCTTTAGAATTTTATGGAAGAAACTTGGGATTAACTTTTCAAATAGCAGACGACACACTAGACTATAATGCTGAGCTCAAACTATTTGGTAAAAAAATTGGTCAAGATTTTTTTGAAGGAAAAATTACCTTACCAATAATTTTACTTTTTCAAAAATTAGGAAATGATGAAAAAAAAATTTTATCAAATATGTTTAAAAAAGAGTTAAGAACTAAAGATGACTTTAATGAAATTATTGCTCTTATAAATAAGTATAAAATAATTCAAGAATGCTATCAAAAAGCTCAGCACTATATAAATTTAGCCTCAAACTCTCTAAGTGTATTTAAAGACTCTGAAGAAAAAAATATTCTTAAAAGATTAACATCATTTAGTTTATCAAGAAATTTTTAAGGACTTAATAAAGACTTTATCCACTTCCCAGAGTTATCTTTATTGTATTTTAATCTCTCGTGGATTCTGTTCTCACCATCTAGCCAAAATTCAATACTATCTGGAGATAAAATCCATCCAGACCAGTGACTTGGTCTTGGTACATCTGATTTGTTGCTATATTTTTTTTTGTAATCTTGTATAGATTTTAACAGTTGTTCTCGCGAATTTAATTCTTCACTTTGCTTAGAAGCCCATGCTCCTATCCGGCTTTCATACGCTCTAGATGAATAATATTCATCTGCAACCTGATCAGAAACTAAAGAGATCTTTCCATTAATTCTTATTTGTCTTAGGAGACTTTTCCAATGGAAACACATCGCAGCATAAGGATTTTCTTTTAATTCATTTCCCTTTTGACTATTTAAATTTGTATAAAATACAAATCCATCTTTGTTGAAATCTTTAAGTAAAACCATTCTAACTGAAGGAATGTTTTTTTTATCTGATGTGGCCAAAGCAACAGCGTTTGGATCATTTGGTTCAGTTTTCTTTGCTTCCTCCATCCATTCATGAAATAAATGAATTGGATCATCTATATCAAGAAAACAACTATTAAGACCTAAAGAGTTTTTTTGATTCATAATTTAAACAAAATAATCTATATAATATAAATAATGTCATTTAATACTTTTGGAAAGCTATTTCGTTTCACAACTTGGGGAGAGTCTCATGGACCTGCAATTGGTTGTATTGTTGATGGTTGTCCTCCTAACATAAATCTTAAAGAGCAAGATATTCAAATAGAATTAGACAAAAGAAAACCAGGACAATCTAAATTTACAACTCAGAGAAAAGAGGATGACAAAGTTCAAATATTGTCAGGAGTGTTTGAGGGTAAAACTACAGGAACACCTATTTCTCTCATAATCTACAACAAAGATATGAGATCCAAAGATTATAGTAATATTAAAGATAAGTTCAGACCAGGTCATGCAGATTTTACTTATTTTAAAAAATATGGAATTAGAGACTATAGAGGTGGTGGTAGATCTTCTGCTAGAGAAACTGCAGCAAGAGTTGCAGCCGGTGCAATAGCAAAAGTTGTACTTCAAAAAAAACTAGGTAAAAAATTTAAAGTAATTGGTGCAGTAACTCAGCTAGGAATTCTTGGATGTGATACAAATCAATGGAACGATAAAGTAATTTCAAAAAATCCATTTTTTTGTCCAGATAAATCAATGATTAAATTATGGGAAAAATATTTGCTTGGTGTAAGAAAATCAGGATCCTCATGTGGAGCAGTGATTGAAATAAGAGCAAGAGGTATCCCAGTTGGTTTAGGTGCTCCAATTTATTCAAAATTGGATACTGACATAGCTTCAGGTCTAATGAGTATTAATGCAGTTAAGGGTGTAAATATTGGAGCAGGAATGAACTCAGCACAATTAAGTGGAGAACAAAATTCAGATGAAATTTCTTCAAAAGGAAATAAATTAAAATTCAATTCAAATAAAGCAGGTGGAATTCTTGGTGGAATTTCTACGGGCCAAGAAATTATTGCATCTTTTGCTGTCAAACCAACATCGTCAATTTTAACTAGTAGAAAAACTATAAATAAATTTGGGAAAAATACTTCAATATCTGTTAAAGGTAGACATGATCCTTGTGTAGGAATTAGAGCTGTACCAATTGGTGAAGCTATGATGAACTGTGTTTTACTTGACCACTACTTAATGAATAAAGCCCAATGTAGTTAGCTGAAATTAATTTTTCACAACTCTTATTGTTTCCTTTTGAAACAAAATATCAGCAATTTTCTTAGAAATTTGAGAACTGTTTAATCCAGCTTTATCGTACATTTTTTTTGGATCATCTTGTTCAATGAATTCATCTGGTAAAGTCAGTGATCTAAATTTTAAGCCTTTATCAAATACTCCTCTTTCAGCTAATAAATTTTTAACATGAGAACCGAAACCACCTATTGATCCCTCTTCAATAGTTATCATAAGCTCATGTTCCTTAGCAGATTTTAGTATAAGTTCTTCGTCTAAAGGCTTTGCAAATCTGGCATCTATCAAAGTTGTTGAAACCCCTTTTGCTTTTAATTCCTCTACAGCTAACTTGCACTCCTCAAGTCGAGTACCAAGGTTTAAAATACAAACTTGTGTCCCTTGTTGAACGACTCTTCCTTTACCAATTTCAATTTTTTCTTCTATTGATGGGAGATCAACACCTACTCCAGTTCCCCTTGGATATCTAATTGCAGAAGGTCTGTCATTTATATCTACTGAAGTATTAATCATTTTAACCAGTTCAGCTTCATCACTTGCCGCCATTACTACAAAGTTTGGTAAAGTTGATAAGTAAGTTATATCAAATGAACCAGCATGTGTTGATCCATCAGCACCAACTAATCCTGCTCTATCTATCGCAAATCTAACTGGTAAACTTTGGATGGCAACATCGTGGACAACTTGATCATATGCTCTCTGTAAAAATGTAGAATAAATTGCAGCATATGGTTTGTATCCTTCTGTTGCTAGACCGGCTGCAAAAGTTACAGCATGTTGTTCCGCTATTCCAACATCAAACATTCTATTTGGAAACTCCTTGCCAAAAATATCCATGCCAGTTCCTCCAGGCATCGCTGCTGTTATTCCTGCAATTTTGCTATCTTTTTTAGCATGTTTAACTAATGTGTTTGCAAATACTTTTGTATAAGCTGGAAGGTTTGATTTGCTCTTTACTTGTTCGCCAGTCTCAACATTAAATTTTGACACTCCATGATAATGATCATTTGCTTTTTCTGCATAAGAATAACCTTTTCCTTTTTGAGTTTTGATATGAATCATTATAGGACCCTCATGTCTTGATTCTTTTGCATTTTTTAAAATTGGAACTAGGCTTGATAAATCATGACCATCTATAGGGCCTGCATAATAAAAACCAAGTGAACTAAACAATGTGCCTCCAGTAACTGCTGAACGGAAAAAATCCTCTGCTTTTCCTGCTTTGGCGCTAAATCTTTTTGAAAATGCAGATGTAATTAATTTTAAAGTTTCTCTAAGACTAAAATATATTTTACCCGTAAATAATTTTGCCAAGTAAGTTCTCATTGCTCCAACTGGTTTTGCAATTGACATGTCATTATCATTTAAAATAACAATGATTTTTGTCTTAGATGCTCCAGCATTATTCATGGCTTCGTAAGCCATACCTGCACTAATTGCTCCATCACCTATGACAGCTATTACATTGGAAGACTTATTTTCTAATTTATTTGCCTCAGCAATTCCTAATGCAGATGAAATAGATGTTGAACTATGTGCTGCTCCAAATGGGTCATACTCACTTTCAGATCTTTTTGTAAAACCTGATAAACCATCGCCTTGTCGTAAAGTTCTAATTTTATCTTTTCTTCCAGTTAAAATTTTATGTGGGTAAGATTGATGACCAACATCCCATATCAATTTATCATTTGGGGTATCAAAAACATAATGAAGTGCAACCGTCAATTCAACAACTCCCAAACCAGCACCAAGGTGACCTCCTGTTTCTGAAACAGCACTTATCATTTCCTCCCTAACCTCATCTGCTACTTTTTGTAAATTATTTTCAGAAACTTTTCTTAAATCAGATGGAAAGTTGATATTATTTAAAAATTCATAATTTTTTTTCATTTTTTTCTATTCAATATATAGCCTAATGTTTCGTTTATTTTTTCAGATCTTGAACCATATTTTCTTAAATTCTTATTAATATCTTTTATTATCTTATCACAATACTTAAGTGAGTCATCATAGCCTATTAAATTTATAAGTGTTGCCTTGCCTTTTTTTTGATCTTTTCCTGTTTTTTTCCCAGCTTCCTTAGAATTACTTTTCAGATCAATTAGATCATCAGCTATTTGGAATAATAAGCCAATTTTTGATCCAATATTTTCAAAAAATTTAATTTCTTGGATTGTTTTTTTCTTAATTATTGCTGGAGCTGCACAACAAAAACTAAATAACATTCCAGTTTTTTTTATTTCCATTTCTAATATTTTATTCCTTGATATTTTCTTTCTCTCATAACTTAAATCTAAATATTGCCCACCAGCTATTCCTAAATGTCCTGAACATTCTGATAATTTTTTGATTAGGTTGATCTTTATCTTTTCATTTAATTTCAATTTAGGACTTGATAAAATTTCAAAAGCTAAAGTCAGTAATGAATTTCCTGCTAGAACTGCTGTAGACTCACCAAATTTAATGTGAGCTGAAGGTTTTCCTCTTCTTATATCATCATCATCCATGCAGGGTAGATCATCATGAATAAGAGAATAAGCATGAATACATTCAACAGCTGACCCAACTATTATCAATGTTTTATAATCTATTGAAAATAATGACCCTAAGTCAATTAAGATTTTAGATCTTATTTTTTTTCCACCTGGAAATAAACCATACTTCATGGGTGACATTAGCTGAGAATATTTCTGTGAATTAATATATTTTTTAAGGAATATATTTGTGTCCTTAGCTATTTTATTAAGCTGTTTTTTCATTTTTTTTAATTATCTCTTTAATCTTTTTATTTGTCTCTTCTCCAATAGATTTAAAATTTTTATGAAATTTCTTTTCAATAATATTATTTAATTTTAGAAGTTCTTGATAAATGTCAACTGAATTGTTTAAATCATTTTCCTTCTCTAGAGACTCTATAATCTTATTTGCTTTTTCTGTAAGCTCCTCAACTGAATACTGATCATAATCAAGTGGTAATATTTTATCTTTCATATAATAATAATTATTAATACATGAAATCTATTCAATCAAATATCAAAAAAGCAAAAAAATATTTAGATAATAATCATTGTGTTGCGGTACCAACAGAAACTGTTTATGGATTGGCTGCAAACGCGTACTCGAATAGTGCAGTTAAGAAAATATTTAATCTTAAAAAAAGACCATTAAACAATCCTCTAATTGTCCATTATTACGATATTCAAAGACTTAAAGAAGACTGTTATATAAATGATAATTTAGTAAAACTTTACAAAAAATTTTCTCCAGGTCCGATAACTTATGTTCTGAAATTAAAAAATAACTCAAAAATATCAAAATTTGTCACTAATAATAAAAAAAGTATTGCCGTACGTTTCCCTAAACATAAATTGTTAAGAAATTTATTAAAAAATTTAGATTATCCGGTAGCGGCACCTAGTGCAAATATATCCTCAAGATTAAGTTCAGTTAAACCATCTGATGTAAAAGAAGAATTTGGTTCAAAAATAAAATATATTTTGAATGGAGGAAAAAGTAAAATTGGAGTTGAGTCCACAATACTAAATCTTTTAGAAAAGCCCTCACTTTTAAGATATGGAGGCCTAGATGCTAAAAAAATCGAAAATGTTTTAAAAAAAAAATTATTAATTAATACAAATTCAAAAAAAAAATTATCACCTGGTTTATTTCCTTTACATTACTCACCTGGGATACCTTTAAGAATCAATGTTAAAAAACCAAAAAAAAATGAGGCTTTTTTATTAATAAAAAAAAGAAAATCAAAATTAAAAAACTATTATTATTTATCCAAAGTGAAAAATATAGATGAAGCTGCAAAGAATTTATATTCAACTTTAAGAAGAATTAAAAATGATGGTTTTAAAAAGATTGCAGTTGAGAGGATTCCAAACAAAGGTCTTGGCAAAACAATTAATGATAGATTAAAGAGAGCCTCCAAATATTAATGACAAATTCTATTGAAGTAATCAATCTATCAAAAAAATATAAAGATAAAGAAGCGGTGGCTAATATAAATTTTAAAATTAATGAAAATGAAATGGTTGGTTTATTAGGACCTAATGGATGTGGAAAAACTACAACTATTGGAATGATTTTGGGGTTATTAAAACCAAGTAGTGGTGAGGTTTTAATCAACGGAGAGAATATTGAAAACAATAAAATTTCTCTTCTCCATAAAATGAATTTTATTTCACCATATATTGAATTACCTAAAAAACTTAAAGTTAGACAAAATTTAATTGTTTATGGAAAATTATATAACATTCAAAATTTAAATGACCGAATAGATCACCTTGCAAATAAACTTAGATTAAAAGACCTTTTAAACAAAATTACTGGAGAACTTTCTTCTGGACAAAAAAACAGGGTAAGTCTTGCTAAAGCTTTAATAAATGATCCAACGGTACTTTTGTTGGATGAACCCACTGCTTCACTAGACCCTGAAACTGGTGATTTTGTAAGATCGTTTTTAGAAGATTACAAAAAGGAAAAAAAAATATCAGTTTTACTTGCCTCCCACAATATGGAAGAAGTAAAAAGATTATGTAGCTCTGTTTTAATGATGAAAGATGGTTTAATAGTGGATAGAGGAACTCCTGAAGAATTAATAACAAAATATGGGAGAAGAAACTTAGAGGAAGTATTTTTAGAAATTGCGAGAAAATAAAAATGAATTTAATTAGAATATATGGTCTTTTTTTAAGACACTTTTATTTAATAACTAGATCATTTCCAAGAATATTAGATTTAATTTATTGGCCTTCAATTCAAATTACTCTATGGGGATTTATTTCTAATTTTTTTGCAGCTCATAGCTCTTATTACAGTGGTGCAGTAGGAGTTATTCTTTCATGTGCGATTCTTTATGATTTTTTATTTAGAACCAGTATTGGCTTTAATATGTTATTTTTAGAGGAAATTTGGAGCAGAAATTTTACAAACTTATTTATTGCACCGATGAAAATTAGTGAAATAATTGTTTCTCTAGTTTTTACTGCTTTAATAAGAGCATTAATTGGTTTAATCCCAGCTATACTATTAACTTCTCCATTGTTTGGTATATCTTTGCTAAAACTTGGTCTTCCTCTGGCATTTCTTTTCTTGAGTCTATACTTATTCGGAATAACACTTGGTCTATTTGTTTCAGCAGGATTGTTAAGATTTGGACCATCTTTTGAGAATATTGCGTGGTCTACTATGTTTTTATTAGCACCTTTTGGCTGTATTTACTATCCAGTTGAAACACTGCCCGGATTCTTCCAGTCAATCGCTTTCGCACTTCCTTTAGTTTATATTTTTGAGGAGACCAGAAATATCTTGGTCAATGGAATGGTAAATTATGAAAATATTATTAATGCAATCTATCTGAATGGGTTTTATTTAATTTTGTCAATATTAGTATTTTATTACTCCTTTGACAAAGCAAGAGATAAAGGAACTTTAATAAATATAGGTGAATAAACTGGTGCGCCTGCTAGGAGTCGAACCCAGAACCTCCTGATCCGAAGTCAGGCGCTCTATCCAGTTGAGCTACAAGCGCATATAGTATTAATATTATATTTTATGGAAAAAAACATTAATTTTATAGTCAAAGAGGATGAGAAGAATTTAAGGGTTGATATTTTAATTAACAAAAGAGAGGAATTAATTAGTAGAACTAGAATTAAAAATTTAATTTTAAAAGAAAAGTTAACACTAAATAATGAAATAATTAAAAGTCCGTCAAAAAAAGTCTCAATTGGTGATACTATAAATCTTAAGATTCCAGAGCCTGAAATAGCATCCCTTAAACCTTACGAATTTAAATTAGAAATAGTGTACGAAGATGATGATCTATTAGTAATTAATAAACCTGCCGGAATAATCATGCATCCAGGAGCTGGAAATTATGATAAAACAATTGTTAATGCATTGATGCATTATGATAAGGACTCTTTATCAAATATAGGTGATGAGTTAAGACCTGGTATTGTTCATAGAATTGATAAAAACACATCTGGTTTAGTTGTGATTGCAAAAAACAATGAAACTCATGAAAATTTATCAAAACAATTTAGTGATCATACAATTATAAGAGAGTACCAACTTTTAATATGGGGAAAATTAAGACCCTCTTCAGGAAGGATTGAAACATTTATAACTCGTAGTTCAAAAAATAGACAACTAATGGAAGTTAGTAGTTCTAAAGGTAAGAAAGCTATAACAAATTATAAAACACTTGAAATTTTTGAAAATCAAAAAACACCAACATTAAGTTTAGTTGAATGTAAATTAGAAACAGGAAGAACACATCAGATAAGAGTTCATATGAACTTTAAAGGTAATAGTCTAGTTGGGGATGACAAATATAAAAAAAAATATAAAAAATTAAAAAATATTGATTTTGATATCCAAAATTCAATTACTAAATTAAATAGACAATTCCTGCATGCAAAAACTTTAGGATTTATACATCCACGTACTAAGAAAGAGATGATTTTTTCCTCACTTTTGCCACAAGATCTAAATAATATTCTAAAAATGCTTAGAAACACTGTAGAATAAATTATTGAAAATTAGCTATAATTAATTAAATAAACACTGTTATGAGTACAACAATAAGCAACAATCTACCAACGCTTTCTAATGAAGGTGGGCTATCTGCATATTTAGATCAGATTAAAAAATTTCCGATGTTAGCTGCAGAAGAGGAATATATGCTAGCAAAAAATTGGAAGACGACTGGTAATATTAAAGCTGCAGAAAAACTAGTCACTAGTCATTTGAGATTAGTTGCAAAGATTGCTATGGGCTACAAAGGATATGGTTTGCCTATTAATGAAATGATTTCGGAAGGAAATGTAGGTCTTATGCAAGCAGTTAAGAAATTTGAACCAGAAAAAGGATTTAGATTGGCAACTTATGCAATGTGGTGGATTAAGGCTTCTATTCAAGAATATATTTTAAGATCTTGGAGTCTTGTCAAAATTGGAACTACTACTGCTCAAAAAAAATTATTTTTTAATCTAAAGAAAATTAAAAATCAAATTTCCCCAGAAACTGAAGGTGACTTAAGAGATGAACACGTTGATCATATAGCTAATAAGCTCGATGTAAGTAAAGAAGAAGTCGTTTCAATGAATAGAAGACTTTCTGGGAAGGAGTTCTCGCTAAATGCTCAAGTTGGAGAAGATGGCGATGAATGGCAAGACTGGTTGGTTGATAAAGAACTTGATCATGACTTAAAATTTGCTCACCATGAGGAAATGGAACAAAGAAAAGATTTATTAAAAGACTCAATTAAAGTTCTTAACGATAGAGAAAGAGAAATTTTATACTCAAGAAGACTAAATGATGACCCAACTACACTAGAAGATTTAAGTAAAAAATATAAAATTAGCAGAGAAAGAGTTAGACAAATAGAAAATAAAGCATTTGAAAAACTCCAAAAGCATATGCTTCTATTGGCTAAATCAAAAAATCTTTTACCCGCAAACTAAACTTCAAAAGGGTTTTCAATTAAAATAGTATCATCTCTTTCTGGACTAGTTGAGATACTTGATACTTTTGCACCAATAAAATCTTCAACAGCAAAAATATATTTTTTTGCATTTTCAGGTAATGAATCCAGATTTTTAACTCCATTTGTAGAAACTTTCCAACCTGGAAAAGTTTCATAAATTGGTTTTATTTTTATTTGATCTTCTACAGCAGCGGGTAAATAATCTAATCTTTTACCATCAAGCTCATAAGCAACGCACATTTTAATTTCATCTAATTCATCGAGTACATCTAATTTCGTTAAAGCGATACCATCAATCCCTGAAACTTTAATAGTTTGCCTTACCAAAACACCGTCAAACCATCCACATCTTCTTTTTCTACTTGTAACAGTTCCAAATTCTTTTCCACGTGTTCCTAAAAGTTCACCGATATCATCTGTTAACTCTGTAGGAAAAGGACCTTCCCCAACTCTTGTTGTATAAGCTTTTGTAATTCCAAGTACATAATTAATCGAATTAGGGCCACAACCAGTTCCTGTAGCTGCGCTTGATGCAACAGTATTAGATGAAGTTACAAAAGGATAAGTTCCATGATCAACATCAAGCAAAATACCCTGGGCTCCTTCGAATAAAATTCTCTTTTTTTGTTTTCTAAATTGATCAATCTTTAGCCAAACTGGCTGAGAAAATTCTAATATTTTGGGTGCTATTTTAAGCAAATCAGATTTAAGCTGATCTTTTTCAAAAATTTTTTTTCCTAGACCTTTTCTAATTGCATTATGATGAACTAGTACAGAGTCGAGTCTTTGATCTAAATTTCTTTCAGATCTTAGATCCATAACTCTTATAGATCTTCTTCCAACTTTATCCTCATATGCTGGTCCAATTCCACGTCTTGTAGTTCCTATTTTGCTTTTTCCTGCTGCATCCTCTCTAATCTCATCCATTTCTCTATGAAAAGGCAAAATTAAATTTGCGGACTCAGAAATAATAAAATTGTTTACATTTACTTCTACGCCTTTAGATTTTATTTCTTCTATTTCCTCTAATAGAGCCCATGGATCTACAACAACTCCGTTGCCAATAATTGATATTTTGCCTTTTCTAACTATTCCAGATGGTAATAATCTCAATTTATAAGTAACACCATCAATCACTAAAGTATGGCCAGCATTATGACCTCCTTGAAACCTTATTACTATATCAGCCTGTTCAGATAACCAATCAACAATTTTTCCTTTACCTTCGTCACCCCATTGAGATCCAACAACGACTATATTTTTCATTATTTAAATTTTCTGTTTACTTTTAAGGAAGTGAGATGGTTAATTGGGCCATGACCTTTTCCATATTTCGGGTTTGATTTAATTGCAGAATTTACATATTTAATTCCAAGCTCACAAGATTTCTTTACTGTTTTTCCACATGATAAAAAAGTTGTAACTGAGCTAGATAATGTACAACCTGTCCCATGAGTATTCTTTGTTTCGTGACGCTCGCTTTTGAAGATCTTTATATCTTTTTTGTTTATTAAAATATCTATTACATTTTTATGTTTTAAATGACCACCTTTTATAAGTACATTTTTAGCTCCTAATTCTATAAGTTTATTAGCAGCAAAAATCATATCCTCTTTTGTTTTAATTGTTGTTTTAGTCAAAATTTCTGCCTCTGGAATATTGGGGGTAATTAGTGATACCTTTTTAATTAATTTTAATTTTAGTAATTGAATAGCTTTAGTATCTATTAGTTTAGCCCCTCCTTTAGCAACCATAACTGGATCTAATACGATTTTTTTAACTTTGATTACATCCAGAGCTTTCAGTACCATTCTAATAACCTCTGAAGAATGTAGCATACCAATTTTTATTGCATCAGGTCTTATATCTTTGCAACTATAAATAATTTGATTAAAAATTTCTTTTGGATTAATTCCAACAATTGATTTTACACCAGTGGTATTTTGAGAAGTAACTGCTGTTATTGCTGTCATTGCATAAGAACCTAGAGCAGTAACAGTTTTTATATCAGCTTGAATACCTGCTCCACCAGATGAATCAGATCCTGCAATAATTAAAATTTTAGAATTAGGTTTCAATTTATTTAATTTTTTTCGTAATCATGTTCACGCATTTATATAAAAGAGCTTTATTTTCACTTTCTCCCATTACTCTTATTTTAGATTCTGTTCCTGATTTTCTAACTAAAATTCTTCCATTACCTTTGATTAATTTATCTGCATTTTTTATGATTTTTTTTATCTCCGGTTTATTAATTATATTTTTATCTTTAACCTCGATATTTTCTAAAAGCTGAGGTGTTTTCTTAAATTGATCAAAAAATTCACTTGCCTTTTTTCCTTTTCTTAAAGCAAAAAGAGCTTCTAAAGCTACTAGCAAACCATCTCCTGTAGTTGCAAATTTACCTAAAATAATATGCCCTGATTGTTCACCACCTAAATTAAAATTATATTTCTGCATTTTTTCTTTAACATATCTATCTCCAACATTTGCCCTTAGAAATTTTATTCCTTTTGATTTAAAATATTTTTCTAACCCATAATTTGACATTAATGTTCCGACAACTCCTCCTTTTAACATTTTTTTGTTTTTCCATCTTGTTGCTAAAGCAGCTATAATTTGATCTCCATCTATTATATTGCTTTTTTCATCACACATTATAATTCTATCAGCATCCCCATCTAAAGATATTCCAATATGTGCTTTATATTTTTTTACAGCAGATCTGATTTTTCTTGGAAATGTTGATCCACATTTTTTATTAATATTTAAACCATTTGGTTTAATTCCTATTGCTATGACTTTAGCTCCTAATGATTTTAATAATTCAGGACCTGCCTTATAACCAGCACCATTTGCACAATCGATTACTATTCTTAGTCCTCTTAAATTGAACTCTTTAGTGAAATTTTTTTTTAATATTTTAATATATTTTTTGGTACCTGTTTCTAATCTTTTAACTCTTCCTAATTTTTCAGAATGCGACAGGTTTTTTGAGATTTTCTTATCTATAAGTCCCTCAATTTTTTTTTCTATTTTATCTGATAATTTCATTCCATCAGGACCAAACAATTTTAAACCATTATCAAAATGTGGATTGTGAGAGGCAGTGATCATTATACCCATATTAGCCTTCATCTCTTTTGTTAGCATAGCCAACCCATTAGTTGGTAAGGGTCCTAGAGTATAAACATGCATACCAGCTGAAGCCAAACCTGAAACAAGAGCTGGCTCAAGTGTATATCCTGACAATCTCGTATCTTTTGCAATTATAGCTGTTTGTTTTCTTTTTTTTTGAGATTTAAAGTATGTTCCGCTTGCAAGTCCAAATTTAAAAAACATATCTCCATTAATATATTCGCTATTGACTGCTCCTCTTATTCCATCTGTTCCAAAATATTTTTTTGTCATTAATTTTTGACTATCTCATTAAAAACTTTAATACCTTGCTTAACTTCATTAACATCATGAATTCTTAAAATCTGAATTCCTTGCATTAAAAGATATATTGAAGAGGCCATAGTTCCGCCGATCCTTGTTTTGCTATCATTTTTTTTTGATATATCTTTAATAAATCTTTTTCTTGAATTACCTACTAGTATAGGAAAACCTAATGAATGAAAAATAGAAACACCTCTTATAAGATTCATATTATGTTTCAAATTTTTTCCAAATCCAATTCCAGGATCTAAAATTATATTATTGTGTTTAATACCCTTGGACCTTATTAACTTAATCTTATCTTCAAAATAATCATATATATCTAATAATTCATTTTTATATTTCGCCTTCTTTTGCATATTTTCTGGTATCCCAACTGAATGCTGTATTACAAATGGAATTTTATACTTTTTTAAAATATTTATCGTTTTGGGATCATAACTTAATCCTGAAACATCATTAATCAGTTTAACTCCCACCCTGATACCTTTTTCCATAATCCTAGACTTTCTTGTGTCTAAAGATATTGGTATTTTTTTTACAATTAATTTTAATATCTTATTAATTCTATTCCATTCTTGCTTTTCATTTACTGGCTTCGATCCTGGTCTTGTAGATTCACCACCAACATCTACTATAGATGCACCACTTTTGTGTAAACTAATAGCATGAGTGATACCCTTATTTTTTTTATTAAATTTTCCTCCATCCGAAAAACTGTCGGGTGTAAGATTTAATACTCCTAAAATATTTGGAATTTTTTTAAAATTAAAATTAGAGAAATTTTTTTTTTTTGAATTTATTTTTTTAATATCAGCATTTATTTTTTTTTTTAAATTATTTGGTAATTTCTTGACTTGATTTATAGAAATTCTACTTATCTTTTTTCTTGTAATAATCTCAACATGATCAAAAGATATTTCTTTAATCTGATGTAACGGAATAGATTTTTTTTTATTTACTAAAATTTTAGATTGATTACCAAAGTAGAAATTACACGCTCTTGTGTAATATCTTTGCATTATTTATTAATGAACAATTTTAGGTTTCAAACCCATGGCACCCAAAGCTGAGTCTTGATCATCTTTTGTTTCTGGATTATCTAAAATTTTATCTTTAGGATATAAATTTTTATTAATTATATTCTCTATTTCTTCACCAGTTAATGTTTCATATGTTATTAGAGCTTTGGCAATCTTATGTAAGTCATCTTTTTTTTCTGTCAAAATTTTCTTAGCTTGGTTATATCCTTCATCAACAAGTTTTCTTATTTCTTTATCTATTTTTTGAGCAACTTCCTCTGAAACAGATTGAGTTTGAGTAACCGATCTTCCTAAAAATACTTCTTCTTGATTTTCTCCATATTCGACTGGGCCCATTTCCTCACTCATACCATATTTTGTTACCATGGCTCTTGCAAGTTGTGTGGCTTGATTAATATCTGAACCACTTCCACCACCTGCACCTGTAGATATGTTGTCCTTTCCGAAAATTAATTCCTCAGCAACTCTACCTCCAAAACAAACTGCCAATCTTGCTTTTAAATATTTTATTGAGTAACCATGTTTGTCCCTCTCTGGTAAATTCATTACCATTCCAAGAGCTCTTCCTCTTGGTATAATAGTTGCTTTATGTATTGGATCGTAGCTTGGCATATTGAAAGATACTAAAGCATGACCTCCTTCATGGTATGCTGTAAGTTTTTTCTCATCTTCTGTCATAACCATTGAACGTCTTTCAGCACCCATCATTACTTTATCTTTGGCTTCTTCAAATTCTAATAATGTTACAATTCGTTTATTTTTTCTTGCTGCTAACAAAGCTGCTTCATTAACCAGATTTGCAAGATCAGCTCCTGAAAAACCTGGTGTACCTCTTGCTATTGTTCTTAAATTGATATCTGGTGCCATTTTTATTTTTTTTACATGAACTTTTAAAATTTTTTCTCTTCCAATAATATCTGGGTTTGAAACCACTACCTGTCTATCAAATCTTCCTGGTCGCAACAAAGCTGGATCAAGCACATCTGGTCTGTTTGTTGCAGCAATAATAATAACACCTTCGTTAGTGTCAAAACCATCCATTTCAACTAATAACTGATTTAATGTTTGTTCTCTTTCATCATTTCCACCACCTAAACCAGCTCCTCTACTTCTTCCAACAGCATCAATTTCATCAATAAAAATTATACAAGGTGAATTTTTTTTACCCTGTTCAAACATATCTCTAACTCTAGATGCCCCTACTCCAACGAACATCTCTACAAAATCAGAACCTGAAATTGTGAAGAACGGAACACCCGCTTCACCTGCAATTGCTCTAGCCAATAAGGTCTTACCAGTTCCTGGAGGACCAACAAGCAAAGCACCTCTTGGAATTTTTCCACCTAACCTACTAAATTTTTTTGGATCTTTTAAAAATTCTACTATTTCTTCTACTTCTTCTTTAGCTTCCTCTACACCAGCAACATCGTTAAACGTAACTTTGCCTTTTAGTTCGTTCATCATTTTTGCTTTTGATTTCCCAAAACCCATCGCTCCACCTTTTCCACCTTGCATTTGTCTCATAAAGAAAATCCATACTGCAATTAGCAGTAACATAGGAAACCATGATAAGAGCACACCAAACAACGAAGGCATTTTTTCCTCTAAAGGTGCTGCTGAAATACTTACACCTTTCTCTGATAATTTTTCTATTAGATTTGGATCATTAGGAGCGTAGGTTGAAAAAGAATTTCCATTTGAATAAACACCTTTAATGTTATTTCCTTGGATCTCAACTTTTAGAACCTCACCATTTTCAACTGAATTTAAAAAATCTGAAAATATTATTTGATTTCCACCTCTGATATTAGACTGAGGATTTTTAAACATGTTATAAAGACCTATAGTTAAAAAAACTATAATTCCCCACATTGCCAGATTTTTTAAATTCATGAGTTTAAAATAAGAATTATTATTAAATTAACAAGTGACAAAATATCAGTTATTTCATTAACTTTAACGCTCTTTTAATACCAAAACTGAGTTATTTACCTTCTTTATTACACAGTTTCCTAAAGTGGTCATAAATGAGTTATCATTTTTAATTCGATAAATTAAGTTATCAATTTTTTTTCCTCGTACTGGGTAGTATTTTTTACCAACAGATTGTAACACTTCTGTTAGAGACCTAAAAACTACTTCTTCTGGTTGAAGAAAAAAATTTTTATTCAAAATAACAGACTTATTCATATTTGAAATTGTAGAATTGTCTTTTAAATTTTTTTCTACAAAGTATTTAATTGACTCGTTAGCAAATTTTAAATTTTTAATCGTTAGACTAAATTTATCGTTATCCAATCCCTCTGATTCCAAGTTTTTTATAAAATTTCTAATTTTTACTCTTTTAAATTCATCATTTTTATTGGAGGGATCTTCAACATAATTTTTAAAAACTTTTTTGGTAATATGTTCTAAATTTTTTTTAGAAAATTTTAACAAAGGTCTTATCAAATTAACATTTTGTAGGTTGGTTCTTTGATCAAATGACACCATGCCATTTAAACCGCTGCCTCTTAAAATTCTAATAAAAAAATTCTCCATTAAGTCATCTTTATGATGAGCTAATAAAATATTATTTATTTTTAATATTTTTGCCTTGTTTATCATCAGTGCATATCTTTTATCTCTTGCAATAGATTGGATGTTGCTTTTTGGTTTTTTTCCAACCCATTTTAAAATCTCAAGATTAGTAGATAATTTTTTTAGAAGTAATTTTACAAATTTTGCCTCTTTTGTTGAATTATTTCTAAGTTTATGATCAACGTGTAAATATTTTACTTTTAGATGTTTTTTAATCGAATAAATTTTTGATAAAAAACATAAAGCTAGACTGTCTGGTCCACCAGAAACCGCAACTATAAAATCCTCATTTAATTTAAGATTTTCTTCAAATTTTTTATAAATTTTAGAAGTTTGTTTATCTTTTAATTGATTTAATAAAAACTTATGAGTCTTGTTTGATGCATTCAAATTTTTTGGACTCATATTTTGCTTTTTGTATTACAGACTGATTTGCATTAGGATATTGTAATTCTACACCATTTATCATTTTACATCCTTGGTCTTTTTCACCAATTTGAACCATTGATACTCCAAGTTTTAATAGGTTAATTGGAGCTTTTTTTCCTTTAGGATATTTTTGGTAACCTTCTAAATAAGCAGAAGCTGCATCTGTGTATAATTGTCTAATTCTGAATGTTTCTGCATACCAGTATTGTGCACTACCCGCTAACTCATGATCAGGGTTAGATAGAACAAATTCTCTAAAAGCTCTTTCCGCTGTACTGTAGTCTCCAACTTTTAAAAAACTTGTTGCAAATTCATATTGCTCCACTGGATTTAAATCTTGAGGAAGTATTTTTTCTTCAGATTGAAAAGTTTCTGTTACAATTGAAGCTGTAGTGTCAACAGATTGAATTTGTTGTGAAGTTTCGTTTGTCTCTGTATCTTTATATGAAATTGTTCCTAAATCTTGGGGCTGTGAACTACCAGGTAAAACTTTTTGTTCATCAGTCTTAGGTTTCGAGCTTAATTGATTTTCTACGCTACTTATATTTCCAGAGCTAATGTTTGTCTCTATATCTTGAAATCTTATTTGGTTATCTGCTTGAATTTTTGAAACACGGGTAGATAATTTATCCAACTTAAAATTTATTTCTTCAAATTTATTAGTAAGTTCTCTAAACTGATCCTCAACTTCTGACAATTTTAATAAATGTCTGGTTAAAACATCTTCTGAGTTTTGGTCCAAATCTGAAACTGAACTATCATTAGTACTTGCTTTTACTTCTATAGATCCAGAATAAACTGCTCTTTCCAGAGTTTTGAGATCATTTTTTATTATTTCTAATGTTTCATAAATATTATGGTTATCTGCAAAAGAAATATTAATAAAAACCAAATTTAAGATAAAAAATAATTTTAAAATTACTAATTTAAATATGAGCATCATTTAAATTAGATTTATGATTATAAAAATGGCAAAAAAAAGACCCTAAATCCAATAAAGGTTTTAGGGTCTTAAATTTTAAATAATTAATTTGCTTTAACAGTTACTGATCTTCTGTTTTTTGACCAAGCTAATGGGTTTGAACCAGAGTCAACTGGTCTCTCCTTACCATAACTTAATACTGTAATTCTGTCAGAAGATATTCCGTAAGTCATCAAATAGTCTTTAGCTGCATTTGCTCTTCTTTCACCAAGAGCCAAGTTATATTCCCTTGTTCCTCTTTCGTCAGCATGACCTTCAAGAACAACGTTGATGTTTGGATTTTTTCTTAACCAAGCTGCTTGGGCTCTTAAAGTTTCTCTTGATGCAGTTGTTAATATAGACTCATTTGTTGCAAAGAATACTCTGTCTGGAACACCGTCTGCAAGATATTCAACCGTATCTGTTCCAGTGTAAACATCACCTTGCATTTGACCTTGAACATTTGAAACTTCTTTTTTTGTTGCACAGGCTGTAAGTGCTAAACAAGCCATTAATACTAAAAGTGTGTTTTTTAAAATTTTGTTTAATCTCATTAAATTGCTCCTTGCTGCTAATTTCAATTTATTAACTTTTTCACAACTAAATAGAGGTTTCAAGTCTAAAAATCAAGAAATTTACAAAAATTAATCTTTAATTACTTAATAAAGATGACCATGATGGGTCTGAAGCATCTGTTGGTGTCTTTATTTGCCGTTCATTATAACCCGTTAAATCTATAGACCACAATTTTGCAGAAAAACCTTCTCCTTTGGAGTTAGTTTTTGTCTCTCTATAAAATATTAATACCCTTCCATTTGGAGACCAAGAAGGTGCTTCTTGATAATAATTTTCAGTTAACAACCTTTCACCACTACCATCAGTCCTCATGACGCCTATATAAAATTTACCTTTATGTAATTTTGTAAATGCAATTAAATCTCCTCTTGGAGACCATACAGGTGTTCCATATAAACCGTTACCAAAAGAAATTCTTTTTACATCACTTCCATCATTCTTCATTACATAAATTTGCTGATAACCACTTCTATCAGAATTAAATGTAATATATTTTCCATCAGGAGAATAAGACGGAGAAGTGTCAATTGATGGATGATTGGTAATTTTTTCTACAATTCTATTTTCTAAATCCATAGTGTAAATATCTGACTTTCCATCTTTAGCAAAACTCATAATTATTTTTTTACCATCAGGTGAAAAACGTGGTGCAAACGTCATTCCAGGAAAATCTCCAACTACCTCTTGTGTACCAGTTTCTATATCTAATAAATAAACCCTTGGCATATTTTTAAAATAAGACAAATAAGTTACCATTTGACTTGCTGGATTAAATCTTGGTGTTAAAACTAACTCATTCCCTAATGTCAAAAATTTATTGTTAGCTCCATCTTGATCCATGATTGCTAATTTTTTTATTCTTTGTGTTTTTGGTCCTTCTTCTGAGACATAAATTATTCTTGTATCAAAATAACCTTTTTCTCCAGTCAGCCTTTCGTAAACCTTATCAGAAATAATATGCCCTACTCTTCTCCAATTATTAGGAACTGTGGTAAAAGCTAAAGCCATCATTTCTTTAGCAGCTAAAACGTCCCATAATCGAAACTCAACTCTTAATTTATCGTCAACATAATTTACTTTACCAGTAATAAGTGCTTGAGCTTTAATTAAATTCCAATCTTCAAATCTGGGTTTTAAATTTGCAATATCAGGAGCTTGTAAAAAAGCCTTTTTGTCTAGAGGATTAAATAATCCTGATGTTCTCAAATTATTCTCAACGATATTTGATATCTCGGAGCCAATATTTTCTTTTTTAAGTATTTTTTCAAAACCTTTTCTAGATTCTTCATCAATTGATAGGGGAGAAACTGCTAATGGAAGTGGATTTAAATTTCCCCTAGTTATATCAACTTCAATTAAAGCATTTGCTTTGATAGGTATTAATATAAATAATAATATTAAAATTTTTTTTGTCATTTAAATATACTACCCTTCTAACATCTCTCTTGCATCAAAATTTAATTGTAATTCTTTCCATCTTTCATATCCAGTTGTTGGAACTCTTAATGGTTGGCATAACTTGACAGCTCTCAAAGCACTTTCTGCTAAAACCTTGTAAAATCCTTGGCCTGGTTTATTCATTCTTGCATGGTCCAAAATTTCTGTTTTTGATACTGTTCCATCAGGTTTTAATTTTAACTTTATTCTTACCAATAAATTTTCATTGTATGGTAATCCTAATGGAATACTCCAGCACCCAAATATTTGAGCCTTAAGAGCATCCTCTTCGCTCAGTGTAAGACCTGTGTTTTCTACATTTCTTTCTTGATCTTGAGTAATGTCATCATTTGTTTTTAAAACTTCTGCACTCTCTTCTTTTGATTTATCAATTAAAGCAGCAATATTATTTGGATCAAACAAATCTTTTTTTTCAAATTCTGATACTTGTTTAACTTCATCATCTACTTTTTCAGGATTTTGTTTTTTTTCCTCTTTTGTTTCAACCTTTTTTAAAGTTTTATCTGGAAGTGGAATTGCCTCGGGTGTTTCATTCTCTATTTTTTTATTATTTTGATCAGGAGCCAGGACAGTTTTTGTTTTCGTTTTTTCTACTTTTTTTGGTGGAGCTTGCTCTGAAACAAGTTTTTTTTCTTTCTCTTTTACTTTCTCAATTATTTTTTTAGCCTTAGGTGCAAATGGAATATTGGTTTTTTCTGCTATTTGAATTAACTCAACCGATACGATTGGTGGAATATCAAGTGGTTTCTTTGCCAAAAAAGGTAAACTCATAGCTGTAATAAAAATTAACAAAGCATGCAAAACAGAAGAAATAATTAAACTTCTATTCACTTTAATTACCTTTGTTTATACGGTTCTGAAATCAATGCTACTTTAGTAAAACCAGATCCTGATAGTAATCCCATTATTTCTAAAACTCTCCCATAATTTATAGTTTTATCACCTCTAACATAAATTCTGGTATCAGTTCTATTTTTTGAAACTGCTAAAACTTTTGCAATAATATTATCGTATTCAACTTTTGATTCTTGAATAAAAATTTCACCTTTTGCGTTAATTGACAACGTTAAAGGTTCTGTTTCTTCAGGTAATGAGTCTGCCGAACTTTCTGGTAAATCAACTTGAACACCTACCGTTAATAATGGTGCTGTTACCATAAATATAATTAATAATACCAACATAACATCAACGAATGGAGTAACATTTATTTCACTCATAGGTTCTTTTGATGAGCGATTAAATTTAAAAGCCATTTTTTAGATTATAGTTAAAAATCTTTTAGAGAAGTTTTCTAATTTTTCAGAATATTTTTTAGAGTCATTATTAAATTTGTTGTAAGCAACTACTGCTGGTATTGCAGCCAACAAACCAAGAGCAGTTGCAAATAAAGCTTCAGCTATCCCCGGTGCAACTATTGCAAGACTTGTGTTTCTTGAAATAGCTATAGATTGAAAAGAATTCATAATTCCCCAAACAGTTCCAAACAAACCAATAAATGGTGCTGTTGAACCTACTGTTGCCAAAAAAGTAAAACCTTTTTCAATTTTTGTCATTTGTTTTTCAATTCCAGCTTCTAGAGAAGCGCTCATTCTTTCACTAATGTTAGTTCTTGTTTTTTTTTTAAGTAAACCTTCCATTGCATCTTGAAACACAAGTGACATTGGATCCTCAAGTTTACTAGGTAAACTATTGTAAAAAGTTTCGGCAGATTTAGAATTCCAAAATTTTTCTTCAAATTCTTCTGAAGATTTAGTTATTTTTTTAAATAAACGAAACTTTTCAATAATTACAGCCCAAGAATATATTGAGCATAATATTAATATAATCATTACAGACTTAACAATTATGTCTGCTCTAAAAAATAAACTGAATAATGAAAAATCAGTATTTGTTCCTAATTCAACTGCTTTTGCTGCTATATCTGCTTCCATACTTACTCATCACACGTAAATGTGTCATGATTTTGTCTTTTAATTTAAATTGATTATTCCTCTTTTTGATAAGTTTCGTAGAAAAAACTAGCTATTAGAATAGCATCTGCCTTGTTGTTATCTTTTTTTTTTGACAATTGTGATGAAAAATATGGAAAAATTTCAATAGCTCTTGTTCTGCTCGCATCTTTTTCTGAATTAATAAGGTTAAAATATTTTTTCCACTTAGCAGGCCTAATATAATAAACAGGTAAATGCATTGCACTGCATATTCCTTTTAAAATACCAAAGGATTGACCAAAATTAAACATGCTAGTAACGCCTTGTCCAGGCATTGCAGAAACTTGTTCAATTACAACTTTTATGTTTTTTTTATCAAATTTGTTTATCCTTTCACTAATTTCATTAAATATTTGAGCACCATTTACTTGTCTTTTATTCTTCTTACCATCTGTCATGGTTGGCATTTCAATTACGTCTTTTATTATACCATCTTGAAAAAAACAGATTGAACCTGAGATGCCTGGATCAATTCCAATAATCATCATTAAATACCTCCTAAATTAACGTTTGAATAAACGTTCTGAACATCGTCATCTTCCTCAAGAGTTTCTAAAAAATCTACAACATTATCTTTATTTTCTTTATTTACCTCAACACTGTTTAATGGGACCCATTCAATTTCTGTAGAAATAAAATTCGCAATAATTTTCTCAAGATTTTTTTTTACATTATATATTTCGCTCATTTGACACTGAACCTCATGATAATCCTCATAAGAAAAACATTCATCAGCTCCTGATTCAATCGCTAAATCTAAAATTTTTTCATCAGATATCTCTTTTTTATCAATTTTGATTATACCCAATTGTTGAAAATTGTGAGATGCTGAACCTTGAGTTCCTAAACTCCCACCACTTTTTTGAAAAATAGTTCTAATATTTGATGCGGTCCTATTTTTGTTGTCCGTTAAAGTTTCAACTATAACAGCAATCTTTTCTGGTCCAAACCCCTCGTATCTTAAATTTTCAAAATTTGCTCCTGTGGCTGCAGAAGATTTATCTATTGCTCTTTCAATATTATCTTTAGGCATATTTGCAGATCTAGCAGCCTGTACTGCAGATCTTAGTCTAGGGTTCATTGCTGGATCTTTATCACCAAGTTTTGCTGCAACAGTAATCTCTTTAGATAATTTTGAAAATATCTTTGATCTTTGCTTATCAGCCTTACCTTTTTTATGTTTTATTCCTGCCCAATGTGAATGTCCTGCCATGATCTTTAAATATTTTTTAGTTGATCTCCGTATACATAGCTTTTGATGTCTATTGCTAAACCTGTTTTTATATCACAATCTACAATAACACCACACAAAGTAGCATCTCCAGTAGCGGGAAAGTGTTTCACTGAATTCTTTTTTAAAAATCTATTCAAGGAATTTTCTTTATTCATTCCAATCACTGAATCATAATCCCCGCACATACCTGCATCGGTTTGATATCCAGTGCCATTATTAAGTATTCTGGCATCATTTGTTGGGATATGAGTATGAGTTCCAACCACGAGAGTTGCCTTTCCATCAAATAGATGTCCTATAGCATTTTTTTCGCTAGTAATTTCACCATGGAAATCAACTACAAGTAAATCAAAATCCTTTTTCATTTCATTTTCTTTTAAAAATTTTTGAGAAGCTGCAAAAACATCTTCACACTTTTTCATAAAAACGTTGCCCATCAGATTAAGAACTCCAATTTTTATATCATTCTTTATTTTATAAATCTGAAAACCTTTTCCTGGTGCAGGTTCAAATAAATTTTTAGGTCTTAATAATCTTTCTTCTTTATCAATAAATTCCATTATTTCTTTTTGATCCCAAACATGATTGCCAGTTGTAATAACATCAACTCCACAATTAAAAAAATCCTTACATATTTCTTTAGTTAGCCCTACACCTTGAACTGCTGCATTTTCACCGTTTACTATTACAAAATCGATTTTATTTTTGTCAATTTCATTTAATAAATTACTTGTTAATTTTGAACATCCTGAAATTCCAACAACATCTCCTAAAAATAAAATTCTCATTGTATAATTTTTTTCTCGGTTATTATTAAATCAAGTTTTTTATCATGCTTATTGATAGGTATTTTTTTTATCTCCTGGTATGAAAATCCTAATCCAATTTTAAATATTTTTTTAATTTTAGATACTTTTTCTAAATAACGATCATAAAATCCTCCACCATAGCCCAGTCTATTCAAATCAGCATCATAAGCTACTAAAGGAACAAATATTATATCTGGGTAAATTTTCTTTCCTAAAGTTGGCTCAGCAATTCCATACTTATTAATTTTTAAAGGATCTTTATTTGTCCATTCAAAAAAATCCATTTGGTTATTTTCTCTAATTGTTGGTAAGGAAATATTTGCCTTTTTGTTTCTTAAAAAATAAAGCGTATCCAAGTCATCAATTTCATAATTACAAGGGTAATACCCTCCTACATTTTTGAAATTAATTCTATTTTTTTTTAAAAATCGATAAATTCTGTCAGGATTGAGACTAAGCTTTTTATTCAAATTTTTTTTTCTAAGATTTAAAATTTTACTTCTTAGCTTAGATTTATTCACAGACCTACTTTGAAATGTTTTCTAATTTTGCTTTTTTTACAAAATTTGATATTTGATCAGCAGCTTCATCAATTAAATTTTCGTATTTTTTTTGATTATCGTCAATTTCTTGTTTTAAATTTTCATGATCAAGATTTAGTTTTTCAATTTCAGATTCTTTTGTGTCCCTATAATCGTAAATTAGAGATTTTAATTCTTTAAATTTTTTTGATAGATTGTTTAATTCTTCTTTTTTTTGATCTACTTTTTTCTTAGTTTCATAATATTCATCCATTATTTTTACAGCTGTAATTAATAATAATTTATTTTCACCTAGATTTCCCAAATCATTTTTTAAATTATTAAACTTTTTGTTAATCTGAATTAACAATTCTTCTAGGTGCTCCTCTTGTCCATCTTCACAGGCAAGCAAAAACTCTTTGTTGTTAAATTTTATACTTACATTTGCCATTTATCTATTTCATCCAATAGTGTGTCAGTTTCTTGATTAAGTTCGTCAATTTTTTCAGAAAATTCAATTTGTTTTCTTTCTTCCAACTTTTCTTTGTTTTTTAAATCCTCAAGTTTTTTTGATAGATTTTCATGTTCCTCGAGTAACGTTTTATATTTTTCCTCAATCTGTGTTTTTTCAATTTCTAATTGATTTTGTTTTGTGCTTAAATTTTCGATATTTTTTTGTAATTCAGGATTTGTTAGATCTAAATTTTTTAATTCCTCTAATGCAATATTTAATTTTTTTTCTTTTTCGTTTATAGAATTCATATATATATGTTTATATTATTAAATAGATTCTTCTTAGTCTAGTCAGGATAATTTTGAGCAAACTACACAATGATTTAGCTAATTGCATCAGATTTTTATCAATTGATGCTGTTCAAAAAGCAAATTCAGGTCACCCGGGAATGCCAATGGGCATGGCAGATGTTGCAACAGTGTTATTCAAAAATTTTTTAAGATTTAATCCAAAGAATCCAGATTGGTTTAATAGAGATAGATTTGTTTTGTCTGCTGGTCATGGTTCTATGCTTTTATATTCTTTGCTTTACCTAACTGGATATAAAAGCATATCAATTAATAATATTAAAAAATTTAGGCAGCTTAATTCTATTTGTGCTGGACATCCTGAATATCATCCGAAAACAGGTATTGAAACTACAACAGGTCCTCTTGGACAAGGTATATCTAATGCAGTTGGTTTTGCAATAGCTGAAGAAATTTTAAAAAATAAATTAGGTAAAGATTTAATTAATCACAAAACTTATGTTTTAGCTGGAGATGGATGCTTAATGGAAGGAATAAGTCATGAAGCGATGAGTTTAGCGGGACATTTAAAACTTAAAAATTTAGTTATGCTATTTGATAACAATTCAATTTCAATCGATGGTCCAACAAATCTTGCAGTTTCAGATAATTTTAAAAAAAGATTTGAAGGATATGGTTGGGATTATATTTCTATCAACGGTCATAATGAAAAAGAAATTTTTAAAGCACTAAAAAAAGTTCAAAAAGCTAAAAAACCTACTGTGATTTCTTGTAAAACAAAGATTGGATATGGTTCACCGAATAAATCAGGAAAAGCATCGTCCCATGGAAGTCCATTGGGAGCAGATGAAATCAAGCTCGTGAGAAAAGCCTTAAATTGGAAAACCAAACCCTTTGATATCCCAAATAAAATTTTAAATGAATGGAGAAAAATTGGCCAAAGAGGTGAAATTTTAGAAAAAAAATGGAACAAAGCTTTAAAAAGAAAAAAAATAAAATTTAATCAAACTTTAAAAAATAACTTTACTACGGTGCTTAAGAAAGAAAAAGAGAATGCAATAAAGGAACCAAAAAGTTTAGCTACTAGAAAATGTTCAGAAATGACATTGAATGCATTAACAAAACAAAAAAATAATTTAATTGGTGGCTCTGCTGATTTAGCTGGATCAAATAATACAAAAACTAAAAACCATAAAATAATTAAACCTGGAGATTTTACTGGTGACTACATTCACTACGGAGTGAGAGAACACGCAATGAGTGGGGTTATGAATGGTATCGCACTTCACAGTCATCTAATTCCTTATGGAGGTACTTTTTTAATATTTTCTGATTATTGCAAACCTTCGATCAGATTATCTGCCTTAATGAAAAAAAGAGTCATTTATGTAATGACACATGACTCTATTGGGCTCGGAGAAGATGGCCCTACCCATCAACCTATAGAACAGCTTTCGGGCTTACGTGCTATACCTAACCTAAATGTATTCAGACCTGCAGATAGAATTGAAACTATCGAGTGTTGGGAACATGCATTAAAAAGCTCAAAAACACCTAGCGTGCTATCTTTAACAAGACAAAATTTAAATCCAGTAAGAAAAATATACCCAAATAAAAACTTATGCTCATTAGGTGCTTATGAGGTTTTAAGAACAAATAAAAAAATTAATCTAACAATATTAGCGAGTGGATCTGAAGTTAATCTAGCGTTAGAGGTTAGCCATAAATTAGCCAAAGATAAAATATATTCCAAAGTGATATCAATGCCTTGTATGGAACTTTTTGAATTACAATCAAAATCTTATAAAAATAAAATTTTAGAAGAAACAAAATTTAAAATATCCATTGAAGCTGGATCAAGCGATTGTTGGAAAAAATATGTAGGTGATAACGGTATTGCTTTTGGAATTGATGAATTCGGAAAAAGTGCACCCTATAAAGATATTTATAAATATTTTGGACTAGAGAGTACAAACATTAAAAATGTCACTAAAAAATTATTAAATAAATAAAATGACAATTAAAATAGGAATTAATGGAATGGGACGGATTGGTCGTATGGTTGTTAGATCAATTGTCGAAAGTAAAAATAAAAATTTAAAAATTAATCATATAAACAACAGGTCAAATTCAGAAACTACATCTAAATTAATCAAATATGATTCTATACATGGAAAATTAAATGCTGATTTAGATTATGATCCAAATCATTTGATAATTAATAAAAATAAAATTACATTTTCTCAAGAAACAAAAATTGAAGACATAAATTGGAAAAAACATGATGTTGATTATGTTTTCGAATGTACTGGAAAATTTAATTCAAAAGAAAAACTTATTGCTCATATAGAAAATGGTGCAAAAAAAGTGATCGTTTCTGCTCCATGTAAAAATGCTGATAAAACAATAGTATTTGGTGTTAATGAAAATATAATTACAAAAGAGGATAAAATAATATCTGCAGCGTCGTGTACCACCAATTGTCTAGCACCAGTAACCAGCGTTCTTGATGAAAAATTTGAAATTGAAAAAGGTTTTATGACTACAATTCATGCGTTTACTAGCGATCAGAGAATTTTAGATAATTCACACAAAGATCCAAGAAGAGCAAGATCAGCGAGTCAATCAATAGTTCCTACCTCAACAGGAGCTTCGAAAGCAATAGAAGAAATAATACCAAACCTAAAAGGGAAACTAGAAGGTGTTGCGATGAGGGTGCCAACTCCTAATGTTTCTCTTGTTGAATTAGTTTTTTGTACAAAAAAAGATATCAATATAAAAAAAATTAATGATGCCTTTGAACAAGCATCAAAAAATAAATTAAAAAACATCTTAGATGTTACTCATGAAAAATTAGTATCTATAGATTTTAATCATCATCCTGCTTCCGCAATAGTAGATGCTTCTTTAACAAATGTAGTTGGAAGTAATATGGGTAAAATATCAGCCTGGTATGATAATGAGTGGGGCTTTTCTAATAGAATGTGTGATATCGCAGAAACTTTGCATAAAATCTCTTAATGAGAAGCATTATAAACGAAAAAAATCTAAACAATAAAAAAATATTATTAAGACTAGATTTGAATGTCCCTTTGGAAAGAGACAAGGTAACAGACACAACAAGGATTGATAAAATTCTTCCTACATTAAATTTTTTGATTAAACAAAAAGCTAAAATTATAATTTTATCTCATGTTGGAAGACCAAAAGGTAAAATTGTTAAAGAGCTCTCCCTAAAACCAGTTTGTGAAGAATTACAAAATAAATTAAAAAAAAAAGTAAGATTTATTAAAGAAAATATTAAAGAAATAAAAAGTAAAAATTTCTTAAGTGACTATAATGAAGATGTTTTTGTTTTAGAAAATATTAGATTTTATTCAGAAGAAGAACAAAATGACAATAAGTTTGCTGAACTGATATCAAATCTTGGAGATATATATGTCAATGATGCTTTCTCTTGTTCGCATAGAGCTCATGCCTCAATTTATGAAATTCCAAAATTCTTACCCTCGTTTTCTGGGTTGCAATTAGACTTGGAAGTAAATGCGCTTAATAAAATAACTTCTGAAATAACTAGACCAGTTACTTGTATTATTGGAGGATCAAAAATTTCAACTAAGATTAATGTTATTAAAAATTTAATTCCTAAATTTGACAATATTATAATTGTTGGGGGTATGGCTAATAGTTTTATAGAATATTTTGGAAATAATGTTGGAAAATCTATTAAAGAAAAAAATTGTGATAAAATACTTGAAGAAATCATCTCTATTTCAAAAAAAGAAAAATGTAAAATAATCTATCCAGAAGATGTGATTGTATCTAGAGACTTAAATGGATCTCCTCAAAATAAAGAGTTGAACGAAGTGTTATCTGATGAAATGATATTAGATATTGGTCCAAAAACTATTGATAAAATAACAAAAATTATTGATAATAGTAAAACTATACTTTGGAATGGACCCGCTGGATATTTTGAAAATCCAAATTTCGCTTATGGAAGTATTCAAATAGCAAAAAAAATAATTGAAAATAATAAAGCAAACAAAATTTTTTCAGTAGCTGGTGGTGGAGACACGGTTTCTTTATTAAATAATTTAAAAGCTGTTAAAGAGTTTAATTTCGTTTCAACTGCAGGTGGAGCTTTTTTAGAATATCTTGAAGGTAAAAACCTTCCTGGTATAACCGCATTAAATTAAAATGTCTGAATTAAATAAAATTGCACTTAAAATAATTTCCAACGGTAAAGGTATACTTGCGGCTGATGAAAGCAATGGAACTATGACAAAAAGACTTGAAGCAGTAAATGTCAAATCAACACCAGAAAATAGGCTTTGCTTCAGAGAAATTCTTTTTTCATCTCATGGAATGAAGGATTATATAGGTGGTGTTATTCTTTACGATGAAACCATCAATCAAATTTCAAGCACAGGAAAATCAATACCAAATTTAATATCTAGTTCAGGTGCAGTTCCTGGAATTAAAGTTGATACTGGTGCAAAAGATTTAGCAAATTCTCCTAAAGAAAAAGTTACAGAAGGATTAGACGGCCTTAGAGATAGATTGAAAAAATATTATGATCTTGGAGCAAGATTTACAAAATGGAGAGGTGTCTATTCTATTGGTGAAAATTATCCTAGCAAACTGGCAATAAGCAGTAATGCTCATGCACTTGCTAGATACTCTGCACTAGTTCAAGAAAATGGAATGGTTCCAATAGTAGAACCCGAGGTATTAATGGATGGAAACCATTCTGCAGAAGTTTGTTTTAATAAAACATCAGAAGTAATTAAAAAATGTTTTGAGGAACTAATTTTACACAAAGTTGATTTATCGGGAATTATTTTAAAACCGAATATGATTTTATCTGGTAACCTATCAGAAAATAAAATTTCTAGTGAAGAAGTTTCTATCAAAACGTTGGAATGCCTTAAAAATTATGTACCTAATGAAGTTCCTGGAATAGCTTTTTTATCTGGAGGGCAATCTGAAATTGAAGCTACAGAAAATTTAAATTTAATAAATAAAAACAACAATACCAATTTTATAATGACCTATTCATATGGAAGAGCTCTTCAACAAAGTGCTTTAAAAGTTTGGTCTAATGATATTAAAAATGTTGAGGCAGCTCAAACTACTTTTAATCATAGGGCTAAAATGTGTACTTTAGCTGCTCAAGGAAAATGGTCTAG
>NZ_JBNAIL010000016.1:0-7381 GCF_052048195.1 Candidatus Pelagibacter sp. HIMB123
CTAAAAAAACTAAGCATGTAGCCTCTGTAAAGATTTTAAATAAAGTTAGTAGTTTTACAAAAATTCCAATAGTAGCAATTGGTGGAATTAATGCTGTTAATTATAAAAATCTATTATTGAATAATGCTAATTTTTTAGCTATCTCAGGCTACATTTGGAAAAATAAAAAATATAAACCGTTACAAGCTATAGAAAGATTAAAATGAAAATTAATGCTGGAGAAATAAGAGTTGGAATGCTCTTAGAATATAAAAATGACTTATGGCAAGTTTTGAAAACCCAACATGTAAAACCAGGAAAAGGTGGTGCGTTTGCTCAAGTTGAAATGAAAAGCTTAAACAAAAATACAAAGTTAAATGAAAGATTTAGATCAAGTGAAACAGTAGAAAAAGCTTCATTGGAGGAAACGACTTTCAATTATCTTTATAGTGATGAAACTAATTATTTTTTTATGGATCCAAAAACATTTGAACAAATAGAAATAAAAAAAGAAACTGTAGGTGAGAAGGGTAAACTTTTAACTGAAAACCTTCAAGTTTCTGTAAGTTTTTATAACGAAAAACCATTATCAATTGAATTACCCAACCAAGTACATTGTAAAATTGAAACTACTGATGCGGCTCTTAAAGGACAAACTGTGTCATCATCTTACAAACCAGCAACTCTTGATAATGGTTTAAATATACAAGTTCCTCCGTTTATTGAAGCAGGTGATGAAATCGTAGTTGATACCAGAAATTTGGAATACATTAAAAAAATCTAAAATGATCTCTATATCCTCAAATTTAAACATTATGATTAAAGCAGCTGAAAAAGCCTCAAAGTCTGTAATAAGAGATTTTGGAGAAGTTGAGAAACTACAAGTATCTAAAAAAGGACCCCGAGATTTTGTTACAAAAACTGACAAACATGTTGAAAAAATTCTAATTGAAGAGCTTTCTAAAACAAAAAAAAATTATTCTTTTTTATCAGAGGAAGTTGGTTCAATTGAAAATAAAGATAAAGATAATATTTGGATTATCGATCCTATAGATGGTACAACAAATTTTTTACATGGTATTCCTCATTTTGCAATTTGTTTGGCTCTCGAATCTAAAAAAGAGATAATTAGTGGGTTAATTTATGATCCTATTAAAGATGAAATGTTTTATGCAGAAAAAAATAAAGGAGCTTATCTAAATAATCAAAGATTACGAGTATCAAATAAAAACTTATTAGATGAATGTTTGTTTTCTAGTAATCATGAGGGAGTCAAATTCAGTAACTTGAATATGAGATACAGCGGATGTGCAGCTTTAGACTTGGCTTATGTAGCTTCAGGGAGATTAGATGGTTTTTTTCATAATAAAATTAAAATTTGGGATGTAGCAGCTGGAGCCCTATTAGTAGAGGAGGCAGGTGGGATAGTTAATGATTTAGATAAATTCGATCAAAATAATATAGATATTCGAGCATCAAGTGGTGCAATTAATGATAAAATGCTTGAAAATTTAAAGAACTTTTAATTGTGTTATAAATTTCTTTTGCTATAAGTCTCGATATGAAAAAAGATATCCACCCAAACTACCACACCATTAAGGTTGAGATGACTGATGGTACTCAATTTGAAACTAAATCAACTTGGGGTGCTGAAGGGGATATATTAAAATTAGAAATAGACCCTAAATCTCATGCGGCCTGGACTGGTGGAAAGCAAAAATTAATGGATAAAGGTAGAATAAGTAAATTTAATAAAAAATTCCAAAATTTTAAATCAGAAAAAAATAGCTAAATGTCAAACGCTCCCTTAATGCCAATGGCAACAGCCGTATGGTTAGTAGAAAACACCACATTAACTTTCAAACAAATCGCAGATTTCTGTAAATTACATGAAGTTGAAATACAAGGAATTGCAGATGGTGAAGTTGCAAAGGGTATTAAAGCATATAATCCCATTATATCTGGTCAACTTTCAAGAGAGGAAATTGAACTATCTTCAAAAGATGAAAATAGACCTTTAAATATTAAAAGTAGTGATATTGAAATTTCAAATAATGAAAAAAAAATAAAGAAATACATTCCTTTATCAAAAAGGCAGGATAAACCCGACTCTGCTTTATGGTTAATTAAACAACACAATATTTTAAAAGATTCTCAAATAGCCAAGTTGGTTGGCATTACTAAAAATTCTGTGACATCAATTAGAAATAAAAGTTATTGGAATTATAATAATTTAAACCCAAAAGATCCTGTTGCTTTAAACTTATTCACTCAAAAAGATTTGGTTGAGGCTATTGAAAAAGCTGAAAGAAGAATAAAAAGAGAAAAAAAAGAAAAAGAAAAACAAAATAAATCAACCCAGGCATCTGTTTAATGAATAAAATTAATAGACATAAATTTATAAAAGTGTTATCTAACCGCTTTTTTGGAGGTGGTTATTAAAATAGAAGTTAAAGATAATAATGTTGAACAAGCTTTGAGGGTTTTGAAAAGAAAACTTCAAAGAGATGGTTTCTTTAAGGTAATTAAATTAAAGAATACTTATGAAAAACCATCAGAAAAGAAAAAGAGAATACTTCAAGAAAATATAAAAAGAGTTAAGAAATTAAATAAACTCAAAAATAGAATTTAAAAATACCGCGGGGTGGAGCAGTCTGGTAGCTCGTCAGGCTCATAACCTGAAGGTCGGCGGTTCAAATCCGTCCCCCGCAACCAATTTTATTATATTTTAAAATTAGATTTTTTGCTATCAACAAGAAAAGCCATAACTGTTTCTATAGTTAACTGATTGAATGATTTTCCAAATTTTTCTATTTTCTCAATTACAGCTGGTGGAATAGTAATTATATGACAGCCCAATTGTTTGGCTTGCAAATAATTGTATGGCTCTCTCACACTAGCCCATAAGATTTCTACATTTTTATAATTTTTTGCTAACTTTATACTTTTGATAAATTCGGGGATTGGATCTTTTCCAGCATCTCCCGCTCTTCCAGCAAAAATTGATATTATCACTTTTGTTTTTTTATTTATTACTTTAAGTATTTTTGCAGTTTGTTTAGCAGTGTATACTGCTGTTATATTCAACTTAATTTTTTTATTATTAAGCTCTTTAATTACATTTCCTGTAAACTTATTTTTTGAGTTAACTACTGGAACTTTAACGTATATATTCTTACCCCAGGTATTTATTTTTTTTCCTTGCTCAATCATAGATTTTTGATCATCAGCGAATACTTCAAAAGAAATTGGTTTATTTTTGCAAAACTTAAGTATTTGTTTAGAATATGACTTATAGTCTTTTGCGCCAGCTTTTCTCATTAGGCTTGGATTAGTTGTAAATCCTTTAACAATTTTTTTTCTATGAAATTTTTTAATTAAAGAGACGTCTGCAATATCACAAAAAATCTTTATATTCATAAGATTTACAAATTCTTTGTGATATCCTCTGTCATTTTTTTTGCGTCTGCAAAAAGCATTAAAGTGTTTTCTTTATAAAATAAATCATTATCTATTCCTGCATAGCCAGGAGATAAACTTCTTTTTACAAATAACACAGATTTACATTTTTCTACGTCTAGAACTGGCATTCCATAAATTGGACTTTGAGGATCTGTTTTTGCTACAGGATTAGTAACATCATTGGCACCGATCACAAATGCAACATCTGCATTTGCAAAATCATTATTTATTTCTTCCAATTCAAACACTTCATCATATGGAACATTTGCTTCAGCCAACAAAACATTCATATGACCAGGCATACGTCCCGCAACTGGATGAATAGCATATGATACTTTGATATCGTTCTTCTTTAGTGTGTCGACCATTTCTCTTAAAGCATGCTGTGCTTGTGCCACTGCCATTCCATACCCTGGAACAATTATGACTGAAGATGCGTTTTTCATTAAAAAAGCTGCATCATCTGCATTGCCACTTTTTACTGGTCTTTGTTCTTTGCTTTGGCTTCCAGAAGTTTGGTCTGTAGCTCCAAAACCGCCTAAAATAACATTAAAGAATGATCTATTCATTCCTTTACACATTATATATGAAAGTATTGCGCCAGATGATCCAACCAATGCTCCTGTAATAATTAAGGCTGTATTTTCTAAAGTAAATCCAATTCCAGCTGCTGCCCAACCCGAATAAGAATTTAACATTGAAATTACAACTGGCATATCTGCACCACCAATTGGAATAATAATTAAAAATCCAATTAAAAAAGAAATTGCAACTAATATCCAAAATAAATTAGATGATTGTGTTAAACAAAGATAAATAGTTAAAATTACAATCAAAATTAACAACAATGCATTTAATAAATGTTGGCCTTTAAAAGTTATTGGCGCACCTGACATTATTCCTTGTAATTTTAAGAATGCTATAACAGATCCAGAAAAAGTGATTGCACCAACTGCTGCTCCAATTGCCATTTCAATTAAACTTGCAAGTTTAATATTTCCAGGTGTTCCAAGATTAAATGCAGATGGATTAATAAATGCAGAGATTGCTACAAATACAGCTGCTAAACCAACTAAACTATGAAAGCCTGCAACTAATTCCGGCATTGCAGTCATTGGGATACGATATGCAATAAATGCTCCAAGACTCCCACCAATAGCTAAAAATATTAAAACATAGACAAATCCAGAACTAAAATTACCAACTGACAAAAATGTAACTGTTACAGCAATAATCATTCCAATTATTCCAAATAAATTTCCTTGTCTTGAAGTTTCAGGAGAAGACAAACCTCTTAAAGCTAAAATAAATAATACCCCAGATATTAAATATAAAATTGCAGATAAATTTGCAGACATTAATTATTTATCCTTTTTCTTTTTTTTATACATTGCTAACATTCTTTGGGTGACTAAAAATCCACCAAAAATATTAACAGCTGCTAAAACAATTGCTAAAAATCCATAAATACTAGATGAAGAAAAAACTACTCCATCACTCCCAGACAAAGCTGCAATTATAGCACCTACGATGATTACTGAAGAAATTGCATTCGTAACTGACATTAAAGGAGTATGTAAAGAAGGTGTTACGCTCCATACAACATAGTAGCCAACAAATATTGATAATATAAATATACTTAATCTGAATATAAAAGGGTCTATTTCCATAATTCTATTTGATAAGTGTTTTCTCTATTATTTCATCTTCTAAATTAATATTTAATTTCTTATTTTCTTTATCATATAAATTAGAGATAAAATTAAATACATTTTTAGCATATAAATTAGAAGCTGATACAGGTAATTTATTTAATATATTGGCCTCACCTAAAATTTTAACACCATTTTTTTCAACAATTTTACCAACCTCTGTAAATACAGTATTTCCTCCTTGAACTGCTGCTAGGTCATAAATAACTGAGCCTGATTGTAAATTTTTAAACATTTCCTCTTTAATTATCTTAGGAGCTTCTCTACCTGGGATTAAAGCAGTGCAAATTATTATGTCAATTTTTTTTAATGTTTCTGAAAGTAGTTCTTCTTGTTTCTTTTTAAATTCATCTGACGCTTCTTTTGCATAACCACCTTCAGTTTCTAAATTTTCAGATCCTTCAACTGTAAGAAATTTTCCTCCTAAACTCTCAACTTGTTCTTTAGAGGCCATCCTTACATCCGTTGCAAATACTACAGCTCCCATTCTTTTAGCAGTTGCAATAGCTTGTAATCCAGCAACTCCAGCTCCAACTACTAATACTTTTGCTGCAGGAATTGTTCCTGCTGCAGTCATCATCATCGGAATTGCTTTTTCATAAACTTGGAAAGCTTCTATCACCGCTTTGTAGCCAGCAAGGTTAGCTTGTGATGATAAAATATCCATTGATTGCGCTCTTGTAATTCTTGGTAGCAACTCCAAAGAAAAAGAATTTATTTTCTTTGACTTTAAATTCTCTAATTTTTCTTTATTTACATAAGCGTTTAATGAGCCAATTAAAGTTTGATTTTCTTTAAAAAAAGATAATTTTTCATCAACAGGTAATCCTAATTGAATAATAATATCAGAATTTTTAATTATTTCTTCTTCATTATCTGAAAAATTAACCCCTAAATTTTTATATTCTTCGTCAGTAAAACCTAAATTAATTCCATAATTATTTGGTAAAGTTAAATTAAATCCTAAATTAATATATTTTTTTGCAATTTCTGGGTTAATTGCTATTCGTTTTTCAATATCTTGATTTTCTGAAATTGAAGCTAAATTCATAATAAAAATAAATTAAAATACTATAAAAGAAATATTGCCATTAAAACTAAAACTGAGATTACTGCGACAGTTCCCCACAAAACAAATTTTGTAAAGTTATTCCAAGTATTTTTATGGTTTTCATTATCCATAAAGTTACTTTTGTCTTGCTTTAAACTTTGGATTAGTTTTATTAATCACGTATACTCTGCCCCGTCTTCTAACAAGCTTAGAGTTGAGATCTCTTTTTTTTATCGATTTTAAAGAACTTTTTATTTTCATAATTTTATAGCCGGCGATGTCCTACTCTTCCATGTCTTAAGACAAAGTACCATCGGCGCAGAAGGGCTTGACTTCCGAGTTCGGAATGGGATCGGGTATTACACCTTCGCAATAATCACCGGCGGTAGTGTTATACTTGTTTAATTTATATTGTAAACAATGAATTATTGTTAATTTATCTATTGTTAATTTGACTTTTTAAATAATCTTCAAGTTTAATTGACCCAAATAACTTATAGACTTTATTAGATAAATTCATACTTGTTAGAGCTGACGCATACCTTTCTCCTGGCCTAGAGGGTAAAAACTTTATTGTTGTATTAAACATTTTTGCAACTTCAAGAATTGTATAACTTTGCTTGTTTGAAATACTGTAATGTCTACACTTATTTTGTTTCCAGGCATAATAACATGCATTTACAGTATCTTTAATGTGTGTAAACCTTCTAGATTGGCTGCCTGGCTTTACGACAGTTAGAGGTTTTTTATTTTTGTATTGATTTTCAAAAATACCTATTACAGTAGCCATCTCACCTTTACTTATTTGTTTTGGACCATAAACATTATAAAAATAAATTACTTCATACTTAAAATTAAACCATCGTTTTAAATTTTCTAACATCTCAAGATTTTTTGCTTTTGTAAAAGCATAAGGTGATAAATTTTTATCATTACCTTTGTTACCTATACTTGCAGATGTTGCTGAATAAATTAATTTAATTTTATTTTTTAAGCAAAAATTAAATACCTCATTTGTTCCAATAGAATTAGACTCTATGCATTTATTCATCTTGAGGAAACTCTGATATATTCTCGAAAATTCTCCAAAATGAAATACGACTTTAATATTTTTTTTATAGTTCTTTAGTACTTTTGAGATTTTTTTAGTATCAGAATTTAAATATATTATTTTACG
>NZ_JBNAIL010000017.1:0-43046 GCF_052048195.1 Candidatus Pelagibacter sp. HIMB123
AATCTTATTTATGATAATCTCACTAACATTTAAAAGAAAATGAGAACTTTTTACCCTCCGATTCGGTCATGTTTTAGTCTATTTTTGTTCTTTAGCAGTAACAATATCTGGTAGGTAAAAAAAAAGAAGCACAAAAGATAGAAATGACTAAAAATAAAATTACAGCTGTTCTCGGTCCTACAAATACAGGCAAAACCTATCTTGCTATCGAAACCATGCTTTCTTTTGAGAGTGGCATGATTGGATTTCCACTTAGATTACTTGCAAGAGAAGTATATGACAAAGTAATCAAGAAAATAAGTTTAGATAAAGTTGCACTTATAACCGGAGAAGAAAAAATAATCCCATCTAATGCAAAATATTTTTTATGCACAGTGGAGTCTATGCCGATTGACAAGCATCTTGAGTTTGTTGGCGTAGACGAGATTCAAATGTGCTCTGATCATGAAAGAGGTCATATTTTTACTGATAGACTTTTAAATATGAGGGGGGAAAAACTTACAATGCTAATGGGCTCAAGTACCATTAAAAATATTATTTCAAAATTAGATGGAGATATTGAATTTATAAATAGAGAAAGATTATCTAAACTTACATACGCTGGTCATAAAAAAGTATCAAGAATTGATAGAAAAACAGCAATCATTGCGTTTTCAGCAGAGGAGGTTTACGCCATTGCTGAATTAATAAGAAGACAAAAGGGTGGTGCCGCTATTGTAATGGGATCACTGAGTCCAAAAACAAGAAATGCTCAAGTTGAATTATATCAATCTGGGGATGTTGATTTTCTAGTTGCAACAGATGCAATTGGGATGGGAATAAACATGGATTTAGATTTCGTTTATTTTTCAAATGTTAAGAAATTTGATGGAAAAAAATTAAGAAGATTAAATTTATCTGAAATAGGTCAAATAGCCGGTAGAGCTGGCAGGTACCTTAACGATGGAAGTTTTGGTATTACTGGTGATTGTAAAGAAATATCTCCAGAGGAGGTAGAATTATTAGAAAATCATAAATTTGAAGAAATAAGAACTTTGTTTTGGAGAAATTCAAATCTTAATTTCAATAACCCAATAAGTTTAATTAAAAGTTTAGAGGAAAAACCTCAAGTGGAATGGCTAAGAAAAATTCATGAATGTGAGGATGAAAAAGCACTTAAATATTTTTTAAAAGATGAAACAATTTTAAATAAAGAATTTAATAAGAAAACTTTAATGCTCTTATGGGAATGTTGCCAAATACCTGATTTTGTAAAAAAAACTTATGGAAATCATTTTGTAGTTATAGGAAATGTATTTAAATTTTTAACTAGTAAAAAAGGACTAATTTCTGAAGATTATATGAGATTACAGCTCATGAAACTAGATAAATTAGATGGAAATGTAGATTCTTTATCAAATAGAATTGCAAATGTCAGAACTTGGTCATATGTTTCGAATAAAAATAATTGGGTAGAAAATCAAAGTTATTGGATTGAAAAAACTAAACACTTAGAAGATAGACTTTCAGACAGATTACATGAAGAACTTACTAAAACTTTTATTGACAAAAGAGCAAGCGTGCTCGCTAGAGGTTTAAAACAAGATATGGAATTTAAAACTGAAATTTTACAAAACAATGATGTTAAAATTGACGATCAATTCATCGGAAAGATAAAAGGGCTAAAATTAGAACTAGATTTAAAAAAAGGTGCTTTGGAAACTGATATTAAATCTTTAAAAAAAGCTGCAAGACAAACTATTGGTCCGGAATTAGAAAAACGTGTTCAATCAATAATTGATACGGGATTAATTAATTTAAATGAAGATTTTAAAATTTACTGGAATGATTTCCCAATTGCCAAATTAACAACGGGTAATGATTATTTAAATCCTAATTTTGATTTAATTGTTGATGATATCATTGAACAAAACACTAAACAGAAATTAAATGACTATGTTAATAAATGGATACATTCAAAAATAAATAACGTTCTTAAAAGTTTAATTGATTTAAAAAATATAAAAGAAAATAATTCGTCAATTAAAGCACTAGCATACCAACTCTATGAAAATAATGGAGTATTAAAGCGAGATCAAGTTTCTGAATACCTAAAAAACTTAGAACAAAATGAAAGAAAAATTCTTAGAGACTTAGGAGTAAAGTTTGGGAGATATCATGTTTTTCTTTATCAATTAATTAAACCAGAAGCAGTATCTTTGCGAACATTGTTGTGGAAAAATTTTTATCAAAAATTTCATAATTTAAAACCACCTACCTTTGGTTTGAATTTTTTAGACGATAAAGAAATAAAAAATAAAAACTTCATGCTTTTGTGTGGATTTGAAAGATTTGATAATTTTTTTGTAAGAATTGATATTTTGGAACGATTATTTGTATTAATAATAAATTCTAGTTCAAAGGAAAATTCTGAAATAAAATTAGTTCCAGAAATGTTAAATCTTTTAGGATGTAGTAAAGATAATTTCAAAAAATTACTTCAAAAAAATGAATTATAAAATATTTGAAAAAGAAAATGAAACATTTTTTAAATATAGTCCTAATAAGAAATTTAAAAAAATTACAACAAAGAAGATCTCAAACGAAAATCCATTTAAAATATTAAAGAATTTAAATTTAAATTAAAATGTTTTTTAAAAAAGAAGAAACAAAAAATAATAATTTTCTCATAAAAGTTTGTGCTTTATTAATTCACGCTGCAAAAATAGATGAGAACTATACAGATAAAGAGGAAGAAATTATTAAAAGAACACTTAATGAGCTAGGTATAAAAAATGAAAATGTTTCTAAAACAATTGAAGAAGCAAAAAAAATTGAAGAAAGCTCAAATCAAATTTTAGACTTTACTCGAGAAGTAAAGGGGTTGCCCGAGAAAGATAAAATTAAAATTATTGAGGCTTTGTGGTCCATAATCTATTCAAACAAAGATGCTGATATATATGAAACTAATTTAATGAGACGACTTGCGGGTTTACTTTACATTGACAATAAAACAATGGGCGATATTAAAGAAAAAATTAAACAAAATTTAGAATGACATATATCGTTAATGACAATTGTATTAAGTGCAAGCTAACAGACTGTGTTGATGTCTGCCCAGTTGATTGCTTTTACGAAGGTAAAAATATGCTTGTAATTAAACCCGATGAGTGTATAGATTGTGGCGTTTGCGAGCCAGAATGTCCTGTCGATGCCATAAAAGCAGACACCGAACCTGGAAGTGAAAAATGGTTAGAGATCAATAAAAAATATTCTGAAATCTGGCCTAACATAAGTGAAAAAAAAGATCCACCAGCGGATCACGAGAAATTTAAAAATGAGCAAAATAAGTACGAAAAATATTTTAAAGAAAATCTTTAAAGGCAAAACAGACAAAAAAGTGAAAAAAAAAGTTTCTAAAAAGAAAGTTGTAAAAACTAAAAAAGCTAAAAAAGCTAAAAAAATAATTTCAAAAAAAATCAAAAAAGTTGTTAAAAAAGTTACACCTAAATTAACTAAAACCAAAAAAGCTGTTAAAATTACAGAAACTACAGCTGAACCAAAAGTAGATAATTTAAGGATTTCAAAAACAAATGAAGTTAAACCTGAAATAAAAAAAGTTAAAAAGCAAGAAACCGAAAAAAGAGAATACAAAATTAAAGATCATGTTGTTTATCCAAAGCATGGGGTAGGGCAAATTACTGAATTTAAAAAGATCAATATTGGTGGAATTGATGTTGAAACATATGTTATTAAATTTGAAAAAGACAAAGCTAACGGAATGGTCCCCGTAAACAAGCAGTCTCACTTGAGGCCGTTAGCAACTATTAATCAAGTTAACAAGTGTATTTCAATTTTAAAAAGTAAACCAAAAATTAAAAGATCAATGTGGAGTCGAAGAGCGCAAGAATATGAAGCAAAAATATCTTCTGGAAAAATATATGAATTAGCTGAGGTTGTCAGAGATTTAAACAAAGGTGATGACCTTATGGTTGACCAGTCTTATAGTGAAAGACAATTATTTGAAAAAGCTTATGAAAGAATTTTGTCTGAATTTCAGATTGTTTTGAATGTATCATTAGAAGATACTCAAAAAAAATTGGATAAAGCACTCAAAAGAAACTTAGGTGGGCAACCTCAACCAGCGACACCTGCAAAAACGCCAACTAGCGAACTACCTGTAGACGAGCCAATTTCGGATAACGACGAACCAATTGACGAGTAAAAAAAAACGCCTCTCACACACTACTGTAATGAGAAGCGTTTTTTGTAAAGAATACTAAGTTACTATTTTCTTCTTCTTTTTTTTGCTTTTTTCTTAGCTTTTTTCTTAGCTTTTTTCTTAGTTTTCTTTGCCGCTTTTTTTCTTTTCTTAGGCATCTTTAGCTCCCTTTTTTAGTTAAACGAATCAAATTGATTCGCTGTTAACATATTTTTATTTTTTTCTATAAGTTATGTCAATTCTTTAATTAAAAGTTAAATTTTATAAAAATTTTTTTTAACTTTTTATTTTTATAAAACTTTTTTTTATTAATTTAGTTAATGTTTATGCGGTTAATAAACAACTTAAATTAAATATTTTAATAAAGGTTTTCTAGCTGATTTTTATATTTTTCTGTAACTTTTTTTCTTTTTACTTTCATTGTTGGTGTCATTAAACCATTTTCAATAGAAAAATTTTCATCTATTAATTGAATTTTTTTTATCTTTTCTAATAAAGTTAATTTTTTATTTATTTTTTCAATTACTTTATTTATTTTTTCTTTTTCATTTAAAAAATCTTTATTAGGAACAATTAAAGCAACTAAGTAATTTTTTTTATCACCATAAACCATACATTGATCTATCTCTGGCTCATTCGTAATCATATTTTCAATTTTAGCAGGTGAAATGTTATCTCCACCAGCACTTACTATGATATCTTTTTTTCTATCAGTAATTTTTAAATAACCATCATTTGGATCTATCTCTCCAATATCACCTGTATGTAACCATCCATTTATAATTACTTTTTCAGTTTCTTCTTTTTTGTTCCAATATCCTAGCATTACATTTTCGCCTTTAACTAAAATCTCTCCATCTTCAGCAATTTTAACTTCATTTCCTTTAAATGGAGGTCCTACAGTTTCCACTTTAATTTTATGTATTGGATTACAACTTACTACTGGTGATGTTTCTGTTAAACCATAACCCTGAAGAGTAGGCAGTCCCACAGAATTCAAAAATTCTCCTATTTCTTTGTCTAGAGCCCCACCCCCTGAAACGAAAGCTTTCAAATTTCCACCAAACTGTTTTTTTATTTTTTTTCTAACTAATTTATCAACTATAAAATTGATTAATTTTTCAGAAAATGTCATTTTTAGATTTAATAGTTTTTTTCTTCCCAAACGAAGAGTTGCTTCAATCAATTTTGCTTTAAAACCTGTCTGCTTTTTTAAATTCATGTTTATTTTGTTATAAAGATTTTGGTAGAACCTTGGAACTGCTGTCATAATAGTGGGTTTTGCCTCAGATATATTTTCTAAAAGTTTTTCTATTTTTTCTGCATAGAATACTTTTGCTCCTACAGCTATCTGTGCAAATTGAACACAATGCTCATAAGAGTGTGAAAGAGGAAGCCAAGTTAAAAATACTGGTCTTGAGTTAAATAACGGTTTCATAATTTCACATGCTCCTACGAGATTATTTAAAATTCCACCATGACTTAAAATTACTCCTTTTGGATTACCTCCAGTTCCGGAAGTATAAATGATGCATGCTGGAGAATTTCTTTTTAATTTATTATTTTCAATTTTATCTTCTGCTAATAAATTATTATTTATAATTAAATTAAAATCTAAATATTTTTCTTTGTTAATTATATTTAAATTATTTGTTACCTTGGTTTTTTCATCCAAAGTAATAACTTTTTTGATAAAGTCTTTTTCATTAATTGAATTATTTAATTTTTTTAACATTTCATTATTTGAAATAACAACCAGGCTAGGTTCACAATCTTCTATCAAATACTTATAATCATCTTCTGTGTAGGTTGTATATGCTGGAACTGTAATTCCACCAGCTACCATAATTGCTAAATCAGAAACAAACCATTCTGGTCTATTCTCTGAAACCAAAAGACATCTATCACCTTCTTTTATATTTTCTTTAATAACTTTTGATAATTTTAAAATATTTTTTTCAGTTTGTTCCCATGTGTATGTTTTTTTATTGCTTGGGTTTAGCCATTCTAAAAAAATATCTTTTTTATTTTGTTTATTTGCTTGATTAACAAATAATTCGATCAAATTATTTAAATTATTTAAATTCATAGTTACTTGGTGGGCGAAGAGAGAATCGAACTCTCACTTCTTGCGAAACACGATTTTGAGTCGTGCGCGTCTACCAGTTCCGCCATTCGCCCTGGGTATTTAATTAAATTATATTTAAATAGTATAAGAACTAAATTTATATTAAAACCAAAAAATGTTTCAAACACTTTACAAAAAATGTTTAGAATTAGCCGCACATAAAAGTTCAAATTTTTATTTAGGGCTTGTATCTTTTATAGAAAGTTCTTTTTTTCCTATACCTCCAGATGCAATGATAATCCCAATGGTTATTGCTAAAAAAAAGGAATATTTGAAAATATTTTTAATAGCATCAATATTTTCAGTTCTTGGAGGAATCTTTGGATATTTAATTGGATATTTGTTTTTTGATTTAGCAATATATGTAATCGAATTTTATGGTTATCAAGATAAAGTTGAAAATTTAAAATTAAGCATGTCTGAAGGTAGTGGATTCCTCGCATGGCTGAGTATTCTTTTTTTAGCTGGCTTTACTCCATTACCCTATAAAGTCTTTACGATTTCAAGTGGTTTAATTGCTTTTAATCTTCCTATTTTTATAATTGTTAGTTTAATTTCAAGAAGCCTGAGATTTTTCATAGTTGCCTATTTATCTTATAGATTTGGTGGATTATTTACAGAGTACATGGAAAAACATGGATCAAAATGGTTCACCATAATTGGAATTATTATAGTTATAATATTTATTATTATTTATTTATTTTTTAAATTTAATGGTTGAGATTAACAAAACAATTACATTAAAATTAATTTTTTTTATTAGTATTATTGCTTTATCTTCAGCATTTTTTATTGAATATGTTTTAGGTCATCAACCCTGTAACTTATGTATATTGGAAAGAATTCCATACCTCTTAGCATTAATAATTATTGTATTAAATTATAAATTTATTAATCTTGAAAAATATTTCATTCTTTTTCTTATTTTAATTTTTTTAGCTGCTACTATTTTATCTTTATATCATTTAGGTATTGAGCAAGGTTTTATTGAAGAATCATTGGTTTGTGATTTAAAAAATGGCTCCAATTTACTATCAAAAGAAGACATATTAAGACAGTTGCAAGAAAAGAATGTGAGCTGCAAAGATGTTACATTTAAAATTTTAGGATTATCGCTTACAAGTTACAATATTATAATATCAATATTAATAGTATATTTTACAACAAAAACTTATTTAAGTTATGACAACAATAAATAAAAAGAAAATAGAACAATTTATTAGAGTTGATCATGCTGGGGAGCGTGGTGCTGTTAAAATTTATGAAGGACAGTTGCTTGCTCTAAACACATTAGTTAAAGATGAAGCTTTAAAAAAAACAATTGAAGAAATGAAGGTACATGAAAAAGAACATTCTAATTTTTTTGAAGAAGAAATTAAAAAAAGAAATATAAAACCGACAAAATTTTTACCCTTATGGGATTTATTAGGTGTAGGATTAGGTTTTGGTTCAACTTTACTTGGTAAGAAAGCAGCTATGCTTTGCACTGCTTCCGTCGAAGAAGTGATAGATGAGCATTATTTAAACCAAATAAAACAGCTTGATAATAGCGAACCAAAACTTAAAAAAAAAATAATTAAATTTAGAGAAGATGAATTAAGTCATAAAGATATTGCCTATGAAAAGGGTGCTACAAAAGAAGGTCCATACTATATATTAGATAAAATTATTAAAACTGGGTCAAAAATTGCAATAAATATTTCTGAGAAAATTTAAGACTCTAACTCTACGTCCCAATATAAGTAATCCATCCAGCTTTTATGTAAAAAATTTGGTGGAAAATTTTTGCCATTCTTATGTAAATCTTCAGTTGATGGTCGATAAGGGTACTGATGCAACTTCATACCTGAATGTTTTAACAGTTTTCCACCCTTTTTCACATTGCATGCAGAACAAGCTGTTACAACATTATCCCAATTAGTTTCGCCTCCTTTTGATCTAGGCAATAAATGATCAAAAGTTAACTCTTCATTGCTTCCACAATATTGACAGGAAAATTTATCTCTTAAAAACACATTAAATCTAGTAAAACTCGGCTTGCTTTGAGGAACAATGTAATCCTTTAATGCGATGACACTTGGTAATTTCATATTAAATGATGGACTTCTTATAGTTCTATCGTAATTACTAACGATGATAACTCGATCAAGGAAAACTGATTTAACAGTATCCTGCCATGACCATAAAGACAAAGGGTAGTAACTCAAAGGTCTATAGTCTGCATTGAGCACTAGCGCAGGACACTTTTCTAATGAAACATCTTGTTCAATAAAATTGTTCATTAACTAATTTTAACTTAGTTAAACAATTTTATCAATAATAAGAGATGTTAAAGTTTTTTTAAAATAAAATTTAAAGCTGTACTTGATGCTTCAATAGGAATATGATGATCACAATTTTTTATTAATAATGTATCAACTTTAACGTTGTTTCTAATTAAAAAATCTTTTGCTTCTAGTAAATGTGTTGATGGGACAATTTGATCAGCTTCTCCATGTATAAGTAATGTTTCAGTATTATTTTTGATTCTGTTTTTTAAATCTTTTTGATTTATTATCTTTCCAGAAAAACCAACTAGACATGAAAATTTTTCTTCAACTGTAAGACCAACATTTAAAGACATCATGCATCCCTGGCTGAATCCTGATAGACAGATTTGATTATTTGATAATTTAAACTCTTGTTTTATTTCATTAATAAATTTTTTTAAAACTTCTTCAGCCTTAATTGATTGCTCTAATATGTAATCAGAATCCTCTTTTGTTAAATCAAACCACTGATAACCAGATGAATTTATAACACATGCCTCATGACCATTCGGACAAATAAAGACTGTATTAGGCATATGTCTTTTCCAGTTTAAAGATAGCATGCTTATATCTTTTCCATCACCTCCATAACCATGAAGCAAAATAATAGCATTTTTAATTTCAACACCGTCCTCTGGCTTAATAATTATTGAATCTAGGCAAAATGTCATAGTTGATAAATTATGTTTTTTATTTCAAAAAACAATCTAAAATAAAAATATGATATCAGGAATATTTGTAAAAATTTTATCAATAGCTCTTTTGATTGCTGTGGGAATAGTTTTAATTTTAGGTATAGGCACTCTTTTTAAAGGTGGAGAAACTAGTAAAAAATATTCAAACAAATTAATGCAATTAAGAGTTCTTCTACAATTTATTGCTATTCTTGCTTTGGTTGGCTTTGCTTACTTTTTTAAAAATTAGTTATATTTTTTTATCCAATTAACGAAATTTGTATCTTCAAAATCAATTGAACCTATTATTCTAGCAAATTCTTGACCCTCTTTATTAATTAGAATTGTTGTAGGGACGCCTCTTAAAGTAAACATTTTTGCTAATGTAGTAGGTGGATCAAAATAAGGTTCAAAATTTTTAATGTTAAGATCTATAAAAAATTTATTAACTTTTTCTAAGGTTTCTTTCCCAATATTAATTGGAAAAATTTTTATTTTATCGAATTCTGGGTTAGCTTGGAGTTTATCTAAAGATGGCATTTCATCTTTACAAGGTTCACACCAGGTCGCCCAAAAATTTAATATCAATAAGTTGCCAGTATATTCATTGATATTAATTTTTTGATCATTTTTGTCTAAAAAAATAACATTATCATATGTTTTTGGTATTTTATGGATTACAATATTTTTAATACCAGGTAGTTGTTCGGCTACAGCATTTGTTATCAAAAAAATAAATATTATTAAAAATCTCATGTTAAATAGGTATAATTAAATATCATGGCAAAAAATAAAAACAACCAAGCAATCTGGAACTCACGGATAAAAAAAAATGCATCAAGTTTGTTTCAAAAAGTCGGTAATTCAATAGATATTGATAAAAGACTCTACAAAGAAGACATCCAGGGATCAATTGCTCATGTTGAAATGCTTTTTAAACAAAAAATAATTTCATTTAAAATAAAAAATAAAATTATTTATGGACTAACAAAAATTGATAAAGAAATCACAAAAAATAAATTTGAGTTTAATAAAAAATATGAAGATATTCATATGAATATCGAAAAAAGACTTTTTCAAATTATAGGTGAAGAAGCTGGCTATGTTCACACTGCAAGATCAAGAAATGATCAAGTAATTACTGATTTTAAAATTTGGATGAAAAATTCGACCAACGAAATAAATAGTAATATTAATAAAGTTATTAAGAGCACAATCAAGTTAGCTGAAAAAAATGTTGAGACTATCATGCCTGGATTTACACATCTTAAAAATGCTCAAGCTATCTCTTTTGCACATTATTTAATGTCTTATGTAGAAATGTTTAATCGAGACAAAAAGAGATTTTCTAATAATTTAAACAGTTTAAATGAAAATCCCTTAGGTGTTGCAGCTTTAGCAGGAACATCATTTAATATAGATAGAAATTATACAACCAAAAAACTTGGTTTTAAAATACCTACAAATAATTCTATTGATACAGTTTCAGATAGGGATTTTGTTTTAGATTTTTTATATGCTTCATCAGTATGTGCTATGCATATTTCTAGAATTGCTGAAGAGTTAATTATTTGGAATTCTGATGGTTTTAACTTAATCAATTTATCTGATAAAGTTGTTACTGGATCATCGATAATGCCACAAAAGAAGAATCCTGATCTTTTAGAATATTTGCGTGGAAAATCAGGAAGCGCTTATGGAAATTTATTTTCGATGCTTACAATTTTAAAAGGTTTACCATTATCTTATTTTAAAGATTTACAAGACGACAAGGAAATAGTTTTTAAATCAAACGATAATCTTAATAATTGTTTAAAAATTTTTGATGAAGTACTAAAAAATTGCAATCCAAATAAGAATAAAATGTTAGAGCTTGCTAATTCTGGATACATTACAGCAACTGATTTGGCTGACTATCTTGTAAAAAATCACTCGATGTCTTTTAGAAAAGCATATCAAAAAACTGCTGCTGTAGTTAATTTTGCTGAAAAAAGAAAAAAGAAGTTAAACGAATTAACTTTAGATGAGTTAAAAAAAATTGAACCTAAACTTAAAGAAGATGTATTGAAAGTATTTAACTTAAAAAATTCAATTAATTCGAAAAAATCTTATGGTGGAACTTCTTTTGATAATATTAAAAAAATGATAATGAAATATAAAAAAGAAAAATGATAAAAAAATTTACCATAATTATATTGTTATTTTGTGTAGTTATTTCTTGTGGGAAGAAAGGTGATCCTAAATACGTAGATCCAGATAAAAAAGCAGAAATAAATGAAGTTTCAATTAACTTAACTTAATGAAATACATAAATAGAAGATTAACAATAGAAAAAATTAGTCTCCAAAAAATTGCAAGTAAATTTGGAACTCCATTTTATTCTTATTCTTATTCTAAATTAAAAGAAAATATTAATAATTTTAAAAGAAGCTTTAGATCTTTTGCGCCACTTATCTGCTTTGCAGTCAAATCCAACACAAATGTTAATATAATTCGAGAAATTAAAAAATTTGGATTAGGTGCTGATGTTGTTTCAGTAGGAGAACTGATGATGGCACTAAAAGCAGGAATTAATCCAAGCAAGATAGTATTTTCTGGTGTTGGTAAAACAACAAGTGAAATCAGCTTTGCTATTGATAAAAAAATATTGCTTATTAACGCAGAGTCTTTAAGTGAAATAAAAGAAATAAATCGAATAGCAAAATCAAAAAATAAAAGAATAAAAATTGGTGTAAGACTAAACCCTAATACAGATGCAAAAACATTAAGCCAAATATCCACTGGGAAAAAAGAAAATAAATTTGGCGTAAATAAAAATACATTCTATGAAATTATAAATTATTGCAAGAATTCAAAAAATATTGATTTAAAATGTCTAAGCGTTCATATAGGTAGTCAAATTTTAGACCATAGACCTTATGAAAAAATGCTTAAAGCGGTCAGTCAAATTCTCAATAAAACAAATCATAAATTTGAATTTATAGATTTAGGTGGGGGTATGGGCATTACTTACACTGATAAAAATAAAAAACTTAATTATAAAAAATACAACACAGCTATTCTTAAATTTTTAAGAAAACATAAAGTTAAAATTATATTTGAGCCAGGGAGATCAATTATTGGCGATACCGGGACATTAGTGTCAAAAATAATCTATATAAAAGATAGCGGAAGTAAAAAATTTATAATTTTAGATGCAGCAATGAACGATTTAATGAGACCTGCTTTGTATGGTGCGTTTCATAAAACCTTACCCGTTACAAAATCTAACAAAACATCTAAAAAACCATATGAATTTGTAGGTCCTATTTGTGAAAGTACAGATAAATTTGTTACATTAAAAAAATTTCAAGTGTTGAATGAAAAAGATTTAATAGCGATATGTGATGTGGGTGCTTATGGAATGTCACTAAGCTCGAACTATAATTTAAGACCTAAACCAGTAGAATTATTAATAAAAGGATCAAAAATTAAAGTAATAAGAAAAAGACAAAAGCATAAAGATATAATTTAGCTTTTGACAAAAATGATAAGAAACTTTTTATTTTCAATATTGTTTTTCACTGGAATCATCTTCATTTCGATAATTTTTTTACCATCATTTTTTTTGCCTAAACAGGTTGTTCTGTTAGGAGGTAAATTAATGGGCCATTGGGCCAGTTTTTGTTTAAGGTTTATTCTTTCAGTAAAAATTTCAATCAAAGGAAGAGAAAATATTATTAATAATGAAAAATTTTTTATAGCAGCATCTCATCAATCAATGTTTGAAACTTTTTATTTACAAACAATCTTTAACTCACCTGTGTTTATTCTAAAAAAAGAATTATTGTTAATTCCAATATTTGGTTGGTACTTAAAAAAAATAGGATCAATTTCAATAAAAAGAAACAAGGTTACAAAAGATAACTTGGGTTTTTTTGATGATATTTCAAAAATGATGGCTACTTCTAATAGACCTTTAATTATTTTTCCTCAGGGAACTAGAGTTCTTCCAGATGAAAGACCACCTTTTAAAAAAGGTGCTTCGAGAATTTATGAAGAACTAAATGTTGCTTGTCAGCCAGTTGCAATTAACTCAGGATATGTATGGCCTAAAAAAGGTGAAAAAAAATCCAATAGAACTATTACAATCTCTATTCTAAAACCAATTCCTTCTGGTTTAACAAAAGAAAATTTTATTCAAATTCTTGAAAAAAATATTTACTCAGAGTTAGATTTAATTAATTAGCCCTTCATAGGCATAACAACAAAAATACTATCAAAATCACCCGGATCTTTTATTAGTGCTGGTGAACCACTATCATTAAAGAAAATTTCAACTCTATCTCCATCTAGTTGTGAAGCAACATCTATTAAATATCTAGAGTTAAAACTTATCTCTAAGTCATGATCAAACTTAACACTTAGAGTTTCTTTACCATCACCACTGTTAGTATTATTTACTGAAAGATTTAAAGTATCTTTAGATAAATTGAATTTCACACCATCTTTTTTATCTAATGAAACAGATGCTACTCTATCAACAGAATTCAAAAATAATTTTAAGTCTATTTCTAATTTTTTTTGATTATTTTTAGGTATAACTTGAATGTAATTAGGAAATTTTCCATCAATAAGTTTTGAGATTAAAATACTATTATTTAATTCAAATTTTATTTTTGATTTTACATTTGAAACTTTTACATCTCCGTCATAGCTATCTAATAAAGAACAAAGTTGAAAAATTGTTTTTTTAGGTAAAATTATTGGATCAAAATCAATTTTTTCTTCTAATCTAACTTTTGAAATAGACATTCTATGACTATCAGTTGCAACTGCTGTTAAATAATTTTTATCTTCAACTTCTGTTTGATGAAAATAAATTCCACTTAGGTAATGCCTTGTTTCGTCATTAGAAACTGAAAATTTACACTTATTTAATAATTTTAATAATTGTTTTGATTTAATTATAAATTCATTTTGATTAAAATTTTCATCTGTCAATGGAAACTCTGTTGCACTTATGCAATTCAAATTAAAAATAGATTTTTCAGACTCTACTTGTAATTTGCTTATATCTGTTAAAGAAAGATTTATTTTTTTTCCTGAATTAAACTTTCTTATAATATCATACATGATTGAGGAGGTTGTGGTTGTTTTGCCCTCCTCTAGAATCTCTACATTATTTAATTGATGTATAAATATTAAATCTAGATCAGTCGCTGTGATAGTAAGTTTTGAATTACTTGCATCTAACAAAATATTAGAAAGTATTGGTAATGTACTTCTTTTCTCAATAACCCCTTGGCAATAATTTAATGCTTGCTGGAGGTCTTGTTGATTAACGTTAAATTTCATTTTCTTTATTATTATATAAAATCTGGTTTTTTAATTTATTTATATTATCTACCATCTCAGGATCTTTTTCTTTTATCTTTTCAATAGTTTTTACTGAATGAATTATCGTTGTATGGTCTCGGTTAGAAAATTCTCTTCCAATTTCAGGTAATGATTTAGAAGTCAAAATTTTAGTTAAATAAATTGCTGTTTGCCTAGGTCTTACTAAATATCTTGATCTTCTAGATGATAACATCTCATTTTTGCTGATTTTAAAAAACTTACAAACAATTGTCTGAATTAGATCTATTGTAACCTTATTTTCTGCTAAATTTAATAAATCCTTTAAAACTACTTTAGTCTCTGCAAGATTTGGAACTTTGTTGTAAATTCTTGAAAATGAAACAACTCTGTTTATTGCACCAACTAATTCCCTTACACTTCCAGTTATTTCATTACTTATAAAATCTTGAATTTCTCTAGAAACTTGCAATTGTTCAGAATACAAGGCATTCAATTCTTCAGTTTTTTTTTCAACTATTTTTTTTCTTAGGTCAAGGTCTGGCTTTTGAATATCAACAACTAATCCGCCAGAAAATCTTGATTTTATTCTTTCTTGAATCCTTGATAGTTTGTTTGGTGATCGATCAGCCGATACAATTATTTGAGATCCCTTATCAAGTAATGCATTAAATGTATGAAAGAACTCCTCCTGCATGGCCTCTTTTCCACTTATAAACTGGATATCATCGATTAATAAAATATCTGTATTTCTAAAATACTCTTTAAACTTAACCATGTCGTTTGATTTAATTGATTTTACAAACTGATACATGAAACGTTCTGCAGAAATAAACATTACTTTATTATTTTTTTTAAGCTCTAAACCTATTGAATTTAATAAGTGAGTTTTTCCCATTCCAACACCACCATAAATATAAAGTGGATTATAGTGAGATATATTTTCTGAAACTTTTAAAGAAGCTTCGTAAGCTAATTTATTACTTGAACCTGTAATAAAATTATCAAATCTTTTATTTGGATCAATTCGATTATACTGAAGATAAGAGTCTTTTATAAATGAAACATTTTCATTAGTATTTTTTTCTTTAATACTATTTTCTTTTAAAGTGATATCTTGAGCTTTTTCAACTATTTTGAACTCAATTCTAATAATGTCTTTTTTATAAACTTTAATTATTTTTAATATTTGGTCTAAATACCTTGATGTAATCCAGTCTCTAATAAATCTTGTTGGAACTGATAATAATAAGTAATTATTGAATTCCTCTACAAAAGAAATCTTTTTTAACCAGCTCTCATAAACTTCTAAGCCAAGTTTATTTTTCATTTCATTCTGTACTTGCTTCCATTCAAAGCCTTCAGAAGAAAAATTATTAATATCTTTTGTATTTGTTAATTTATTCATAACTTAAGGGGAAATCTCAATTAGAACGATTTAAAAAAATTTGCAACAAGTTAATAAAAAAAATTAAAAAAAAATAAAATCTATGATTGTGATTGATAATGTTACAGATAAATTTAAATTTTGATGTGAAATTAAAATTTTAAATTGAATCAAATATAGATTGAATCAAATATAGATTGAATGGTTAGCATTCAAATATTTACTAAATCAAAATATAGTAAGTGTAAAAAAAGTTTAAATATATGATGTAGATACCAAGAGTTGTTAGAAAACTTAATGCTGGTTTTTAGATTGCAGCAATTTTTTTTGTTATTCTGGAAACATTTCTAGAAGCGTTTTGTTTTTTTATTATTCCTGTTTTTGCAATTTTCATCAACTCAGAGTTGAACTTTGGTAAAAATTTTAGTGCTTCATCTTTCTTTTTACCATCAATCAGAAGGTTCATTTTCTTAAGGGCGTTTTTAAACCTGCTCTTTCTAGCTTTATTGACCGCAGTTTGTTTAGAAATTCTTCTAATTCTCTTAATTGCTGATTTTGTGTTTGCCATCTGCGCAGGGGTATAGCTTGAGAATTTATAGTGGTCAACTAAATATTTAACTATTTTTGACAAGAAACACAAAAAAAAGTCGACCTATTTGATGTTATTTTTTTTTTTATTTTGCCTTTGCAATTCTTACGCTTACAATCGGCTCCGTCTTGCTGATAGACTTTAAACTCTTTTTGGAAGGTACCTTTGTTACCTGAGATATCTTTAAAATCTCTTATACTTGAACCTCCCTTATTAATTGCCTGTTGAAGTATTTTCTTAGAATTAAATATAATATTTAAACATTCATTTTTATTAAGTCTTTTTGCCTTTTTAAATGGATTTATTTTACTGGCGAAAAGAATTTCACTTGCATAAATATTACCTATTCCAGAAACAAATCTTTGATCAAGTAAGAAACTTTTTATATCCTTATTTTTTTTCTTAAAATAATTAACTACATAATTTAAGTTAAATTTATCACTAAATGGTTCAGGTCCCATTGATTTAAATCTTTTCTGTAGATCTTGATAATTATTAATTATTTCAAAAAATCCAAATCGTCTTGGATCATTATAAATTACTTTCAAACTATCAAATATAAACTCTGCATGATTGTGTTTTTTAGGTAAAAAGGGTGAATGATAAAAACTAGTATTCGTAAATTTAAGAGGTTTTTTATTATCAAGAATGTGAATTGTTCCTGACATTCCTAAATGGATTAAACAATAATCTTCATTTTGAAAATGGATAATCAAATATTTAGAAAATCTACTAACTTCAATTATTTTTTTATTTTTAAGAAAACTTTCAAAATCACTTGGTATTTTAAACCTTAAATTCCTGTTTCTAATTATTACTTTTTTTATGCTTTTTTTTTTGATCTTTTTATGAAGGGATTGTCTAACAATTTCTACTTCTGGTAATTCTGGCATTTGATACTATATTCAATATATATTTTTTTATGCAACAAAATCTTCAAAATAAAAAAGGACTTGTAGAAAATGTATTTAATCAGGTCTACAACAAATATGACTTGATGAATGACTTTATGTCTATGGGTGTACATAGATATTGGAAAAAAAGTTTAATCAATATGATGAATCCGAGAGTTAGTAGAAAATTAATAGATGTTGCGTGTGGGACGGGGGATGTTGGAAAGTTATTTTTAGATAGTACAAATAAAGAGGCTGAAATTACTTGTGTAGATCCTAATAAAGGAATGGTTAGTCAAGGAAAGCAAAAATTATCTAATTACAAAAATGTAAAATGGGTTATTTCTCCAGCAGAAAAATTACCAATAACAGACAATTCATTTGATTATTACACTATTAGCTTTGGGTTAAGAAATACTAAAAATTTAAATAAAGCACTTTCAGAAGCCTATAGAGTTTTAAAGCCTGGTGGACGCTATCTATGTCTAGAATTTTCGAAGATTCAAAACTCAAATCTTGATTTTATATATAAAAATTATTCAAGACTCATTCCTATCATTGGCCAGTTTGTAGTTGGAGAAAAAGAACCTTACGAATATTTAATCAAAAGTATTAAACAATTTATTAATCAAGACGAATTAATAGAGTTAATGGAAAAAAATAATTTTCATAAATGTTCTTATAGAAATCTTTCTGGTGGTATTGTTTCAATTCATAGTGGTTGGAAAATTTAATGATTAAAAAACTTATTACTTTATTTAAATTAGGAAGAAAAATTGCAAAATCAGATATTTTAAAAATTGCATCAAAGTTTAAAAAACCTCCTTTAGCTATAACAATATTATTCCAAATATTATCTATTTCATTTGAAAAAAGAGAACAAAATAATTTAATTGAAGATGATGGTGAAAGACTATCTAGGTCATTAGAATCTATGGGTACAACTTTCATCAAACTTGGGCAATTTCTTGCTACAAGACCTGATATAATTGGAGAAGAATTATCTTTAAAGCTAGAAAAACTTCAAGATCGATTACCCCCTTTTTCAATTCATGAAGCAAAAGAAATTATTAAAGAAGATCTTGGAGTTGATGCTTTTAATTCAATAATTGATTTAAGTGAACCAGTTGCTGCTGCATCAATTGCACAAGTTCATAAAGCAAAAATAAATGACAATGGAACTATTAAAGATGTGGCAATAAAAATTTTAAGACCAAATATAAAAAAAATATTCAATGAAGAAATAGATGCGATGATGTTATTTGCATTTATTATTGAGTCATTTGTAAAAAAAACAAAAAGATTAAAACTAGTTGAAGTTGTTTTTTTACTTAAAGAAATAACTAATCTTGAGATGGATTTAAGATTTGAAGCTGCTGCAGCAAATGAATATGCAGAAAATACTAAAAATGATGCTGGGTTTAAAGTTCCTGAGATTTATTGGAATTTTACTAGTGAAAATGTAATGACTTTAGATTGGATAGATGGAATTTCAATAAGGGAAGCTGAGGAGTTAAAGAAAAGAAATTTAGATACCAATAAAATAGCAGAAGATATTATCCAGCATTTTTTGAGACATGCTGTAAGAGATGGTTTTTTTCATGCAGACATGCATCAAGGAAATATTTTTGTTGATAATAGTGGCCAGATTGTACCTATAGATTTTGGGATTATGGGGAGATTAGATAAACTTAGTAAAAGGTTTTTAGCAGAAATTTTATTTGGATTTATTCAAAGAGATTATCGAAAAGTAGCTGAGGTTCATTTAGTGGCTGGATTAGTTCCTAAAGAAGTACCAATTGATGATCTGGCTCAAGCTTTGAGATCAATTGGTGAGCCTATATTTGGTCAAGAAGTGAAAGATATTTCAGGAGGTAAATTACTCAAACAACTGTTTGATGTAACAGAAAAATTTAATATGCAAACTCAACCTCAATTATTAATGTTGCAAAAAACCATGGTTGTTGTTGAAGGTGTGGCAAGAAAATTAAATCCAAACACAAATATTTGGACAACTTCAAAGCCTGTACTAGAAAATTGGCTTAAAGAAACAAAAGACCCAATTAATAATTTAAATGAAACTTTAAAAAATACATCTGAAGTTATTAAACGTTTGCCAGAATTTCCTGAGATTATGGATAAAGCAAATCAAGCATTAACGTTTTTAGCTAGTGGTCAAATTCCACAAAATTCAAATTCTTATACTGCTCTGAATGATAAGAAATCAGAAATGATAGCATTTAGAAATCAATCTATTATTGGTTTATTACTTCTTGTAATTTTTGGCCTTATAGTATTTTAATTCTGCAAATGAAAAATTTGTTAAATAAAAAAATACTATTTATTATCTGTGGAGGAATATCTGCTTATAAAAGTCTTGAAACAATTAGGCTCTTTAAAAAGAATGGTGCAGAAATAAAGACAATTCTTACAGCAAGTGCAAAAGAGTTTGTAACACCACTTTCAGTAACATCACTTTCTCAAGGTAAAGTTTACAGCGATTTATTTAGTGTAGAAAATGAGGCTGAAATGGACCATATCTCGCTTTCAAGATGGGCAGATATAATCGTAATTGCACCTGCAACGGCAAATTCAATTTCAAAACTGGCTCAAGGAACAACTGATGATTTAGCATCCACTGTTGTTTTGGCTTCAGATAAAGACACTATTTTAGCACCAGCAATGAATGTAAGAATGTGGGAGCATCCAACTACTAAAACAAATATAAAAAAATTAAAGGAGTTTGGATATAAACTAATTGGTCCAGAGGTTGGTGATATGGCATGTGGTGAATATGGAGAGGGTAAAATGTCAGACCCATCAGTAATTGCTGAAGAAGTTGATAAATATTTCTTAACTCAAAAAAATAACAAAAAATTTAAAGCATTAGTTACAGCAGGTCCAACTAATGAGTACATAGATCCAGTTCGTTTTATTACGAATAAATCAAGTGGCAAACAAGGATACGAATTAGCAAAATCATTATCCAAAAAAGGTTTTGATACAACATTAATATCAGGTCCAACTAATCTTGAAATAACTAAAGATATTAATCTTATAAAAGTTGAAACAGCAGATGAAATGTTAGTTGCCACTCAAGAATATTTACCTGTTGATGTAGCAATTTTTTCTGCTGCTGTAGCTGATTTTAAAATTAATAAAAAATATGAAAATAAAATTAAAAAACAAGAGAATTTATACTTAAATTTAGAAAAGAATGTAGACATACTTCATTATGTGTCTAACCATAACTCCATGAGACCTGATCTTGTCATTGGATTTGCAGCAGAAACTAATGAGATTGATAAAAATGCAGAGGAAAAATTAAACAAGAAAAATTGCGACTGGATAATTTCTAATGATGTATCAAATAAAGATATAGGATTTAATTCTGATTATAATGAGGTAACAATTCATTATAAAAACAGAGACGTTAAAAAAGAAAAACTTTCATACAAAAAAAAATCTGGAATTTCTGATGAAATAGTTGATAGAATACTTGATCAATTAAATTAATGGCGAAAGTTCTTATCAAAAAGTTAGACCCTGCAGTTGAATTACCTGCTTACAAAACAGAAGGTGCATCTGGCATGGATTTGATGGCATTAGTGAAAGAACCCATCAATCTTAAACCAAACTCATCATGTTTAGTTCCAACAGGCCTTGCTGTTGCATTTTCAAGTGATTTTGAAATCCAAATAAGGCCAAGATCTGGTTTAGCTGCAAAAAACAGTATAAGTGTTTTAAATACACCTGGAACTATTGATAGTGATTACAGGGGAGAAATAAAAGTAATTCTATTTAATCACGGGAAAAATGATTTCTTGATAAATAATAAGGATAGAATAGCACAAATGATTTTAACTCCTGTAATTAAGATGGATCTCGAGGAAACTGATGATCTACCAGAAACAATTAGAGGAGAGGGTGGGTTTGGCTCAACAGGAAAATGAGCAAAAATTTAAACAAAAAAGAAATAGAGAAATTCTCAAGACAAATAATTCTTAAAAATATTGGGGCGTTAGGTCAAAAAAAAATTTTATCTTCAAAAGTCTTGATAGTTGGTATAGGTGGTCTAGGTTGCCCAGTAGCAGAATTTTTAACTAGATCGGGTATTGGTACACTTGGGATTGCAGATCATGATACTGTAAGTCTCTCTAATATTCACAGACAAGGTCTATATAATGAAAAAGATATAAATCAATCAAAAGTAAAGATTGCAAAAAAAAAATTAAATAAAATTAATCCAAAAACAAAAATAAATATTTTTAATTTAAAATTAAATAAAAATACATTTGAAAAAATTATTAAAAATTATGACTATATCGTTGATGGGACTGATAACTTTGAAAGTAAATTTTTAATAAATGATTTAAGTTTAAAATATAAAAAATTTCTAGTCACTGGTGCTATTAGTAAGTTTGATGGACACATTTTTACTTTTAATTTTACCAACAAAAAAGATCCTTGCTTGAGATGTTTTTATCAAGAAGACACAATATCTGATGAAATTTTAAATTGTGAATATGAGGGAATTTTAGGAACTGTTGCAGGCACAATAGGTACATTGCAGGCAAATGAAGTTTTAAAAAAAATATTAAATATTGGACAAAATTTAAATGGACACATTCTAATTCTAGATCTATTGAATTTAAATTTCAGAAAAGCAAAAATTAATAAAAGAAAAAAATGTCTATGCAATTAATAGTAAAAAAAATTTATATAGTATTTTTTTTATTATTTTTTACTCACATTTCGTTTGCTGATGAAATTTTTGTCTCTCTTAAAAAAAATAAAGTAAATGTTCGCTACGGGCCAAGTTTTGAATCTGATATTAAATACGTTTATAAAAAAATAAATCTTCCATTAAAACAAATTGATAAAAAAGAAAATTTCAGGCGAATTATAGATTTAAAAAATAACAGTGGATGGATTCATATTTCACAGTTAAAAAAAAGTAATTCAGTAATAGCCACAAAAGATAAAGTTTTATTTAAGAAACCTACATCTTTTGCTAAACCAGTTGCTCAAATTAAAGAGGGAAGATTATTAATTATAGAAAAATGTGAACAAAATTGGTGCAAAGTTACATCTGAAGAATTTGAAGGTTGGATTAAAACAGATGATATTTGGGGACTAAATTAATTAAAATCAGCAGATAAAGAGGCTATATTTTCTTTAGATAATTTTGTGCTATGAGAATATTCCTTATGATCAATACCAAGCTCAATTTCTGAGCTATTGGATTGAAATTTTTCTATTTGATCATCAGTAAAATTAAAGTGAATAAACTGTACAGAAGAAGCTTTTCCTTCAGCAGAGGTTCGATCAACATCTTCTTCGGGAACCGCTTTAATTTTCTCACCATTTATTTTCATAAATACTGTTTCTTCTATTCCACCAACTTTTCCAAGAAACGCAGCCCTTGAAATAGGATTATCTATTTCAAACATTAAAGTTGCTGTAAGTTCTTTGCCGTTAGGTATTAAAGGATTGTACGCAGATAACTCATCTTGAAGTTGCTCATCACCACCTTTTTCAATGTATAGCATTTCTTGTACTTGAGCTAACATTGTTTCATAACTTTCAAAATAAAAAGTCGCATAAGGACCTAAAGCAACTCTTCTATTTTTTTTATAATCAACAATACTTTTTCTTAATTCACGTCTCTTTTCTATATAAACATCTAAAGGTATGATGTCTTCTTTTTGAATTTCTCTTTTTTCTCTCGGCATGATCATAAGTTATAACTTTTTGCCATTAATTCGATAGGATGTAGTGCCTCATCATTAGATATGTTTGTATCAACTTCTAACTGTTTTAAATGTTTACCAGCTAAAGGACAATCAGAAGCCATATACTTATTATTTTTAGTTTTTATTTGTCTAGCTGTAGGTCTTCCAACTTTATTTGCTAGATCATGAGTTTCTTTCATTACTCCAAAAGTTCCTCCATGACCTGCACATCTTTCAACTACATCAATTTTAACGTTTGGAATTAATTTTAACATATCTCTTGCTTTGATACCCATGTTCTGTGCTCTAGCATGACAAGCGTGATGCACAGTTACACCTCCATCAATCTCATTTAATCCTTCTGCTAATCCCTCATTGTTTGCGATATCCACGACATACTCATCAATATCCATAACATTCGCAGATAATTTTTTTATTTTTTCATCATTTGGTAATAACAAGGGCCACTCAAATTTTAACATCAATCCACAACTAGCTGTTAAGGTTACCACTTTATATCCTTTATCAATCCATTCGATTAAATCCTTAGAAACTTTTTTTGCTTGTTCAACAACTTTTGGCAGATCTGCTTGCTCTAAAAATGGCATTCCACAACAACCAGGGTAAGCCTCCTGAACTTCTACACCATTTTTTTTTAAAACTTTTAAAGCAGCAACACCCGTATTTTTTTTATTAAAATTTACAAAACAAGTTGAATAGATAACAACTTTTCTATTTTTAGAAGGTGTTTGATAATTTATTTTATCTTTATTTTTTTTAAAAAAATTTGAAAAAGTTTCTGAGTTATATTTTGGTAACTGAACTCTTTTATCTATTCCAGTAATTAATTCTAAGATTTTTCTGATTAATTTATTTTTAATATTTGATGCCCAGTTAACTATTTTAGAGAACATAACACCAATTTTAGCGTTTCGATCTATTTGAGCTAATTGTGTTGGTATGCTTGGCAATTTACCTAATTTTTTTTGAGCTGTTCTATATCGCAGCATTAAATGTGGAAAATCCAAATCAAAATCATGAGGTGGAACATATGGGCATTTAGTCATAAAACACATATCACATAAAGTACATGCATCTACGACAGGAGCAAATTGATCACTAGATAGGCTTTCAACATCTTCATTTTTAGATTCATCAATCATGTCAAATAGCTTTGGAAATGAATCGCAGAGATTAAAGCATCTTCGGCATCCGTGACAGATATCAAAAACTCTTCTCATTTCAGCGTCTAACTTTTCTGGATTTAAAAAATCAGGATGCTCAAAATCTATAGGATGTCTTATAGGTGCACCTAAACTGCCTTCTTTGCTCATATGACTAATTTAGAAATAATAATTAATGATAAAGAAACCAGAACAACGGGTTCATTAAACCAATCCTTAAGTATTTGTACAATTTGCTCTACCATTTTATAAAATTTTAAATTTGAATTGTTTTTAGTGGGCGTTGAACGCCCACTAAGAAATTTGATTAGCTAATAGACTCTAAAGTTTTTTGGAATTTACCAGCGTGCGATTTTTCAGCTTTAGCTAAAGTTTCAAACCAGTCTGCTATTTCCTCAAAGCCTTCTTCTCTAGCAGTCTTAGCCATACCAGGGTACATATCTGTGTACTCATGAGTTTCACCTTCGATAGCTGAAGCTAAGTTAGCTTTAGTTTCACCAATTGGTTTTCCTGTAGCAGGGTCACCAACTTGCTCTAAGTATTCTAAATGACCGTGAGCGTGACCAGTTTCACCTTCTGCTGTTGATCTAAAAACTGTAGCTACATCATTGTAACCTTCGATGTCTGCTTTTTGTGCAAAATAAAGATATCTTCTATTTGCTTGACTTTCTCCAGCGAATGCTGCTTTTAAGTTTTCTTCTGTTTTACTTCCTTTTAAAGACATTATTTTCTCCTTTTAAATGTTACTCACCATATAATAGTTATATGAAATATGTCAACAGTTTAGAATTATTATAATGTAGATTTTAAATTATTGATTTAATTAAATTTTTTTTGATTTTGATTATCACTCGCAACTTTAACCAAAACTTCAACTGAATTTATTTTTTTTCCAGTAATATTTTTTTTTATATTAACAGGATCAATATCATTTTCATCGCAATCTATTAACTCATTAGTGTCTTCATCATAAAAATGATGATGTACAGATGTATTGGTATCAAAATAACTTTTATCACTGTTAATTGAAATTTCTTTTAGGTATCCTTTTTTTTCAAATGCATGAACTGTGTTATAAACTGTGGCCAAGGATATCTTCTCATTCATTTCTTCTGATATCATTTTAACAAGATCATTTATTGTGAAATGAAAAGTTTTTTCTCTATTGAATAAGAGCTCACACATTTTAACTCTTTGTTTTGTAGGTCTAAGCCCTAGTTCTCTTAATTTTTCAATAAAATTGCAGTTTTTTGCCATAATTGTTTATAATTATTCTAAAGTATGAATAAAAATATAATGTTTTATTATATTATATTAGCATTAAATCAAGTATTAAGGGATCTCAAAATTATGAAAAAAAACTCATACTCCTATGATGACCTGATAACTTGTGGAAATGGGGATCTTTTTGGTCCAGGTAATGCAAAATTACCTCTTCCACCAATGCTTATGTTTGACAGAATCACTGAAATCAATGAAAATAATGGTACATTTAATAAAGGCTCTTTAAAAGCTGAATTAGATATTAAAGATGATCTTTGGTTTTTTGATTGTCATTTTAAAAAAGATCCAGTTATGCCAGGGTGCTTAGGTTTAGATGCTATGTGGCAACTGGTAGGTTTTTTTCTAGGTTGGCTTGGAAATCCAGGAAAAGGAAGGGCTTTGGGTGTGGGTACTGTAAAATTTACAGGTGAAGTTTTACAGACTGTAAAAAATGTAAGATATGAAATAGATATGAAGAAAATTATGTCTCCTGGAGGAACAACTGTTGGGCTTGCAAATGGAATTGTTCTTGCAGATAATAAAAAAATATATTCAGCAGAAAGTTTAAAAGTAGGATTATTTAAATAATGAGAAGGGTAGTTATTACTGGTTTAGGAGTAGTTTCTTGCTTAGGAAATAATCAAGAAGAAGTTCATCAATCTTTATTAAATTCAAAATCAGGAATTTCTTATGCTGAGGAATACAAGGAGCACAATTTAAAAAGCCATGTTCATGGTAAACCAAATATTAAACTTGAAGATCATATTGATAGAAAAACAATTAGGTTTATGGGTTCAGGCTCAGCTTATAATTATATTGCAATGAAAGAGGCAATTGAAGACTCTGGATTAGAAGAAAGCGAAGTGAGTAATTTTAAAACTGGGATTGTAATGGGTTCTGGTGGCCCATCGATTGAAAACGTAATTCTTGCAGCAGACAAAACCAGAGCTAAAACTCCAAAACTAATGGGGCCCTTTATTGTTCCAAGAACAATGGCCAGTACTGCCTCAGCAACGCTTGCCGTACCATTTAAAATTAAAGGAACTAACTACACAATGAGTTCTGCATGCGCAACCAGTGGTCACTGCATAGGAAATTCTATGGAATTAATTCAAATGGGTAAACAGGATGTTGTTTTTGCAGGTGGAAGTGAAGAAATTCATTGGGCGATGACAGCAATGTTTGATGCTATGACAGCTTTATCATCAAAATATAATGACACTCCACAATCTGCTTCTAGAGCTTATGATAAAACTAGAGATGGGTTTGTAATTGCAGGTGGTGCGGGTGTGTTAGTACTTGAGGAATACGAACATGCTAAAGCAAGAGGAGCTAAAATATACGCAGAATTAACTGGTTATGGAGCAACTTCTGATGGATATGATATGGTAGCTCCATCAGGAGAAGGTGCTGTCAGATGTATGAAAATAGCAATGGCAACTGCGAAAAATAAAATTGATTACATTAATACTCACGGAACATCTACTCCAGTTGGAGATATAACTGAACTTAATGCTATTAAAGAAACTTTTGGAGAGGATATTCCAAAAATAAGTTCAACAAAATCTTTATCAGGTCATCCTTTAGGTGCTGCTTCAGTTCATGAAGCAATCTATTGTTTGATAATGATGAAAAACAATTTCATAACAGGATCAGCAAATATTACAGATATGGATGATGATGCTAAAAAATTTCCAATTGTTGCGAAAACTGAAACAGGAGCAACTTTAAATACAGTAATGTCAAATAGTTTTGGGTTTGGTGGAACTAATGCAGCTTTAATTTTTGAAAAGGTTTAGTTTATGAGTTTGATGAAAGGTAAAAAAGGATTAATCATGGGTGTTGCTAATGAGAGATCTATTGCCTGGGGTATATCTCAAAAACTTGCGGAGGCTGGAGCTGAACTAGCATTTACTTATTTAGGTGATGCTCTAAAAAAAAGAGTTGTTCCTTTAGCAGAAAAATTAAATTCAAATGTTACATTTAGTTGTGATGTTGAAAAAAAAGAAGAAGTTGTAAAATTATTTGATGATATCAAATCCCAATGGGGTGAAATCGATTTTGTAGTTCATGCAGTTGCTTTCTCTGATAAATCAGAATTATCAGGTGAGTATCTAGATACGACAAGAGAAAATTTTTTAAGAAGTATGTTAATTTCTTGTTTTTCATTTACTGAAGTAGCAAAAGAAGCTTCAAAAGTAATGAAACAAGGTGGAAGTTTATTAACTTTAACTTACGAGTCTACTAAAGCAATTCCAAATTATAACGTAATGGGTGTTTGTAAATCAGCTTTAGAGGCCAGTGTTAAATATTTAGCTAGAGATTTGGGTGCTAAAGGCATGAGAGTAAATGCTATAAGTGCAGGACCTATCAAAACATTGGCTGCCTCTGCAATTGGAGACGCAAAATTCCTATATAAGTGGAATGAAGACCATTCTTTTCTTAAGAGAAATGTAGACATCCATGATGTTGGAAATTCAGCATTATATCTACTAAGTGACCTTGCAAGCGGAGTTACTGGTGAAATTCACTACGTAGATGCTGGATATAACAAAGTTGGAATGCCAGATCCTAAGAATATTTCTTAAAATATAGTTAAATTTAGTTAAAAATATTAAGGCGCTCTGTTGCCAAATTGTCAATAAAAAAAACCCCCAGAGTTCTCATTCCAGGGGTTTAAAATTTAAATTTAAGCTATTAATTATTCAGCAGCTTGTTTCATAGAAAGTTTAACTTTACCTCTATCGAAACCAATCACTTTAACTTTAACTTCGTCACCTTCTTTGACAACGTCAGTAACTTTAGCAACTCTTTTATCTGCAAGTTCCGAGATATGAACTAGTCCATCTTGTTTGCCTAAGAAATTAACAAATGCACCAAATTCCATAATCTTCATTACTTTGCCTGAATAAATTTTGTTTAATTCAGCTTTTGCAGTGATGTCTTTAATCATTTGCATTGCGATGTTTCTAGACTCTTCATCAGGAGCAGCAACTGTTACTACACCTTCATCATTTACATCTACTTTAGCACCTGATTTTTCAACTATCTCTCTGATAGTTGCACCACCTTTTCCAATCACAGCAGCAATGTCTTTTTTATCTACATTAACTTGTTCCATTTTTGGAGTATGTTTTCCAACATCAGATCTTGAAGCTGATAATGCTTTATTCATTTCTCCCAAGATATGAACCCTTCCATCTTTAGCTTGACTTAACGCCTGCTCCATAATTTCAAATGTAATACCTGTAATTTTGATATCCATTTGAAGAGAGGTAATTCCATCTTTAGTTCCAGCAACTTTAAAGTCCATATCACCTAAGTGATCTTCATCACCTAAAATATCTGATAGAACACTAAAATCATCACCTTCTTTAATTAATCCCATTGCAATACCTGCAACTGGCTCTTTAATTGGAACCCCTGCATCCATTAATGCTAAAGATGTTCCACAAACAGTAGCCATTGAAGAAGAACCATTAGACTCCGTAATCTCTGAAACTACTCTAAAAGTATATGGAAATGCTTCTTTTGTAGGTAATGAAGAGTTAATTGCTCTCCAAGCTAATTTACCATGTCCGATTTCTCTTCTACCAGTTCCAATTCTTCCAGTTTCTCCAACTGAAAAAGGAGGAAAATTATAGTGAAGCATAAATCGTTCTCTTTGCAATCCATCTAAACTTTCAATTCTTTGCTCGTCATCTGAAGTACCCAGTGTAGCAACAACAATTGCTTGGGTTTCTCCTCTAGTAAATAAAGCAGAACCATGTGCTCTTGGTAAAACACCTACTTCACATTCAATAGGTCTTACATCTGACAATCCTCGACCATCAATTCTATTTTTATTTTTTAGGATATCAGTTCTAACAATTGATTTTTCAAGATTTTTTAGCTGACTGTTAACATCAAGATCTGTGTAGTTTTCATCTTCTTCATAAAGCTTTTTAGCTTTATCAGTAATCTCTGAAATCTGATTAGATCTATCCTGTTTATCTCTTGTTGCAAAAGCTTTCTTAAGATCTTCCGTAAAAGTTTCCTCAAGTTTTTTCTTAACTTCAGATAAGTCTTTTTTCTCAACTGTCCATTCAGGTTTTCTGCATTCTTTTGCAAGTTCCTCTATCATTTCAATTACTGGAACAAATCCTTCGTGACCAAATTTAACTGCATTTAACATTTCTTCTTCTGTTAAACCACTTGCTTCAGACTCAACCATAAGCACAGCATCTTTTGTACCTGCTACCACTAAATCTAATTTTGATTTTTCTAACTCAGCTTTAGATGGGTTTAAAACATATTTTCCATCTACAAAGCCAACTCTTGAAGCACCTACAGGACCCATAAATGGCATTCCTGATATAGCTAAAGCTGCTGATGAAGCAGTAATTGATAAAATATCTGGTTCATTTTCTTTATCGTATGAAATTACTGTTGGTAATAACTGTACTTCATTTTTAAATTCATCTGGAAACAAAGGTCTGATTGGTCTATCAATTAATCTAGAGATTAATGTTTCGCTCTCAGTTGGTCTTGCTTCTCTTTTAAAATATCCACCTGGAATTTTTCCAGCTGCATAATATTTCTCTTGATAATTTACAGATAACGGAAAGTAATCCATATCAGGATTTACTTTTTTTGCCCCCACTACTGTTGCTAGTACGACTGTTTCTCCACATGTTGCGATTATTGCACCGTCTGCCTGTCTTGCTACTTTACCTGTTTCTAAACTTATCTTCTTTCCCGCTACTTCAATTTCCTTCTTGTATACTTTAAACATTTCATTTCCATTTCGTTTCGTTCGTTTCGTTCCATTCCGTTCTATCTATCTTGACTTCTATTTTCTTAAATTCAATTTCGACAGTACATTTTTGTAAGAATCCATTTTATTTTTCTTTAAGTATTCTAACAATTTCTTTCTTCTATTTACCGCTCTCAACAATCCAACAGATGAATGTTTATCCTTTTTGAATTGCTTAATATGTTTCGAGAGAGTTTCAATTTTCTCTGTTAGCAAAGCAATCTGTATCTCTGAAGATCCAGTATCTTTATCGTGCATTGCTAATTCTTGTGCCTTTTTGTTCATGCCTCTTTCTTCCTATTTATTTGTTTGTTTTATTAAGTTTTCTATTTTTTCCGCATACTCAAAAGATTCGTCTTTTCTAAAAAGTAATTTTGGTAAAAATTTCATAACCACTTTTTGTGATAAAATTTTTCTAATTAAAAATGAGTATTCCTTTAGAACACTAATTGTTTCCTCCGCATCTTTTCCACCCAATGGAAGAACATATGCTTTAGCAATTTTTAAATCAGGACTCATTCTAACCTCAGTAACCGTTATAGTATTTGTTTCTAAGTTTGGCACCTTAGCCTCATTTCTTATAAAAATCATGCTTAAAGACTGCTTAATCATTTCACCTACTCTTAATTGTCTTTGTGACACTGGTTTTCCTATTCTATCTGCCATTAAATTGACCTCTCAGTAGATGTAACACTAAATGCTTCTATTGTATCATTCTTTTGGAAATCCATATAATCCTTAACTGTAATTCCACATTCTTGACCATCACTTACCTGTTTAACTTGGTTTTTTTCTCTAAATATTGTTAAAACTTTTCCAGTATATATAATGGCACCATCTCTAATAATTCTTACGTCTGAAGTACTATTAATTTCTCCTTCAGTTACTTTTGAGCCAGCAACTTTACCTGCACCAGAAACTTTAAATATTTCTAAAATTTGTGCAGTACCTGTAATTTTTTCTTGTACGTCGGGCGCCAATAATCCTGACATTCTTTGTTTAATATAGTCTAAAACTTCATAAATAATATTGTAAGAAGATATTTTTATCTTCTCATTTTCAGCAAGTTTTTTCGCTTCTTTACTTGGTTTAACGTTGAAAGCTATTAATACTGCATTTGAAGCTTTAGCTAATGTAACATCTGTTTCTGTTACCATTCCAATATCTGCTAAAATTATTTTAGGTTTAACCTCCTCATGTTTGATTTGACTAATTGCATTTTTGATTGCTTCAGATGATCCATGTACATCGGATTTAATTATTAAATTTAATTCTTCAGTAGATTTATCTGAAAAGGCAGAGTCTTGAGTTACAAAAGAAAGTGGATTTTTTCCATCCTTACTCTCTTGAGCTCTATTTTCACTCAGAGTCTTAGCTTCTTTTTCTGTATCAAGAACAATAAAATCGTCTCCAGCTTTGGCTGGACCATTTATGCCTAAAATTTCAACAGGTGTTGAGGGTAAAGCTTCGTTGATATTTTGACCCTTGTCATTAATAATAGCTCTTACTTTTCCCCATTTTAAACCACTTACAAAAAAGTCACCTCTATTGAGTGTTCCGGTTGTTACAATTATATTTGCAACTGGACCCCTTCCAACATCAATTTTAGACTCTAAAACTATACCTGTAGCCTTAGATTCGTAATCTGTTTTAAGATCTAAAATCTCTGCTTGAAGTATTATAGACTCTACTAATTTATCCAAGTTTTGTTTTGTTTTAGTTGAAATTTCAACCATTAAAGTATCACCAGATAAATCTTCGGCAATTAATTCATGTTCTAGTAATTGATTTTTTATCTTCTGAGGATCGGCCTCAGGCAAATCACATTTATTTATAGCTACAACAATTGGAACATTCGCAGCTTTCGCATGTTTAATGGACTCAACAGTTTGAGGTTTAACTCCATCATCTGCAGCAACCACTAATACAACCACATCTGTTAATTTTGAACCTCTTGCTCTCATTTCTGTAAAAGCAGCATGGCCCGGTGTATCAATAAATGTTAACTTATTATTTTGGCTTTCAATTTGATAGGCTCCAATATGCTGGGTTATTCCACCAAATTCTCCTGAAACCACGTTCGCACTTCTGAGCACATCTAGTACTGATGTTTTGCCATGATCCACATGACCCATGACGGTAACTATTGGTGGTCGATTTTTTAAATTTTCTGTTCTTGAAGCTTTTATTTTTTGAATTATTTCTTCTGCTTTCTCTTCCCTAATTGGATTGTGACCAAATTCTTTAACTAAATATTCTGCGGTATCTGCAGCTAAGGTCTGATTGATAGTCACAGTAACACCCATACCAAATAAATGCTTAATTACATTACTTGATTGTTCAGCCATTCTATTTGCAAGTTCTCTTACTGTGATTGCTTCAGGAATATTAATATCTCTTTTAATCGGTTTTAAATTTTCTTGAGAATCATCTTTCGTAGCATTTTTAATTTCTTTTTGTCTTGCTCTTTTTACTGATGCTAAACTTCTTTGTTTTGCATCAATCTCATCGCTTAGCGCTCTTGATACAGTTAACTTTAACTCTCTCTTTTTTGTTCCTGCTTTTAAAGTCTTTTTATCTTTATTTTCACTATCTCCTTTAAGTCGTTTAGTAGCTCTTTGCTCTGCTAGTTTTCTCTTTTCAAAATCATTTATTACAGAAGGTGATTTAGGATTGAATGAAGGTTTTAATGGAGCTCCCCTGTTGAAGGTTGAGCTTGTTCTTGGCTTATTAGTACTAGATCTAAATGATCCTTCTCTACTCAAGAATTTTCCAGTTTGTTTTTCAATTACTACAGAATTTTTTCCTTGAGATTTAGCAATCTCAATATTCTTGATTGATTTTTTGGCTGAGCCTGAAATTGTTAATTTTGTTTTTTTCTCCATACCTCATCACTCAATCTTTATAAACAATGTTTCTGGCAGACATAATTAGTTCATCAGCTTCTTCTTTAGATAAAGCAAAATCTTCTAGATAACCTTGGATTTTAACTCTCTCACCTTTAACCACGTCATAGCCACCAGTTAATTCGTCAGATGCTAAGTCTGCAAAATCTTCTAAGCTTAAAATTTTTTGTTCACCAAGTGTTACTAACATTCCTGGTGTTAATCCCTTTAAATTAATCAAGGTATCTTCCAGACCTAATTCTTTTATTCTCTGAGAAATATCCTCTTGATCCTTTTCATGAAATTCTTTAGCTCTTTCTATCAATGCTTTAGCAGTGTCTTCTTCTATACCTTCAATCTTCATTAAATTTTCAGCTGAACTATCTTTGATGTCATCAATAGTTGAAAAACCTTCAGCAACAAGTAACTGACCCAACGTTTCATCTAATTCTAAATTTTTTACAAAGTTCTCTGTTTTTTCTTTAAATTCTAATTGTCTTCGTTCAGAGTCTTCTGCATCTGTCATTATATTAATTTCATAATTTAAGAGTTTTGTCGCAAGTCTTACATTTTGACCTCTTCTTCCAATTGCTTTACTTAAATTTTCTTCCGTCAGAATTACATCAAGCTTTTTTCTTTCTCTATCAACGTTAACTCTTTGTACTTCAGCAGGGGATAACGCATTTGAAACCAACATAGCAGGGTCTTCTGACCAATTAACTATATCAATTTTCTCTCCTTGAAGTTCATTTACAACAGCTTGAACTCTTGAGCCTCTCATACCTACACAGGCACCTACTGGATCTAAAGATGTATCAACTGCTTTAACACATATTTTAGCTCTACTTCCAGGATCTCTTGAAGAAGATTTAATTTCTATTAGTCCATCATAAATTTCAGGAACTTCTTGAACAAAAAGCTTTTCCATAAATTTAGGATGAGCTCTCGATAAAAATATTTGTTGCCCTCTAGGTTCTCTTCTTACATCATAACAATAAGCTTTTATTCGATCACCTGCTTTAATATTTTCACGAGGTATTAACTCATTTTTTTGAATTATTGCTTCAGTTCTTCCTAAATCAACAATTACATTTCCAAATTCTAATCTCTTTACAATTCCACTTAAAATAGAGTCTTTCTTATCAATAAAATCATTAAATTGTCTTTCTCTTTCTGCTTCTCTTACATTAAAACTAATTACCTGCTTTGCAGTTTGTGCAGCTATTCTTCCAAAATCAAATGAAGGAAGTGGTTGTAATACTTCGTCACCAATAGACTTATCTTTGTTTAACTCATTTAAATTGATTGCATCTTCCAATTTAATCTCTGTATTTGCATTTTCAGGATTTTCAGCGATTATCAATTTTCTAAAAAGCTCAATATCTCCATTGTCTCTATTTATAGAAACTTTAATTTCATTTTCCTGTCCAAATTTTGATTTTGCAGCTTTAGCAATACCAGTTTCCATTGAACTTATAATTAGTTCTTTATCAATTGATTTTTCTAAAGCTACAGCTTCAGCAATTCTTAATAATTCAAGTTTATCTGCTCTTTTATTTAACATAATTTTGTTTGCTCCAAAAAAAAATGGGCTAAGGCCCATTTTGTAAAGTTCAATAATGTAGTTGCAATATAGTAAAGTTTTTTTTTAATTCAACAGAAACTATTTAGAAAAAACGTTAGTTTTATCAATTTTTTCCCATGAAAATGAACCATTTTCCTCAGGTGCTCTACCAAAATGACCATAAGCAGATGTTTTTTCATATATTGGTTTGTTTAAATTTAACATTTCTCTGATACCTCTAGGGCTTAAATCAAAATTTTCTTTAATCTTTTCTACAACAAATTTATTTTTATCTAGGTCGCTATCAAATAAATCGACATAGATAGATAATGGTTTTGATACACCAATTGCATAAGCTAACTGAATTAAACATTTCTCAGCAATTTTTGAACCAACAACATTTTTAGCAATGTACCTTGCCGCATAAGCTGCTGATCTATCAACTTTGGTTGGATCTTTTCCAGAGAAAGCGCCACCACCATGAGGTGCTGCTCCACCGTAAGTGTCAACAATAATTTTTCTACCTGTCAAACCACAATCTCCATCTGGTCCACCAATTACAAAATTTCCTGTAGGATTTACATAAAACTCATCCTCATTAAAACCATCAAGAAAATTCTTAGGAATAGATTTTAACATATAAGGTCTAAGTAAATCTCTGACTTGCGATTGATTAACATCTGGTGAATGCTGTGAAGAGATAACTACTGATTTTACTTTTGAAGGTTTTCCATCAACATATTCGAATGTTACCTGACTTTTTGAATCTGGTTCTATATTTTTTAATTTTCCAGATTTTCTATCTTCAGCCATTAATCTTAAAATTTTATGAGAATAATGTATAGGTGCTGGCATTAAAACATCCGTTTCATTACAAGCGTATCCAAACATGATACCTTGATCTCCAGCCCCTTCATCTTTGTTGCCAGAGGAATCTACGCCCATAGCAATATCAGCTGATTGGGAATGTAAATGACTTTCAATTTTTGTAGCTTCTTTCCAGGTAAAGCCTTCTTGGTCATAACCAATATCTTTTATACAATTTCTTACTTTTTCAATTAATTCATCTTTTTTAATTTCTGGTCCTCTCACCTCACCAGCTAGAACAACTTTATTTGTCGTAGTAAGTGTTTCACAAGCAACTCTAGAATATGGATCTCCAGAAATAAAACTATCAACAACCATATCTGAAATCCTGTCAGATACTTTATCTGGATGACCTTCAGAAACAGACTCACTTGTGAAAAGATAATTTTTTAAATTACTCATTTTTAAGTCTATTAAATGAAAATATTAAAAAAATATACAACAAAATTATAAATCCAAAAATTTTATTTCCAAATTTTGCAAACAGGCTCATCTGAGTTTTTCTTGATTTACTTAAATCTATATAACCAGATTTATTAATATCGACTTTTTGCTCAATAACTCCCATTGGGTTAATAATTGCTGTTGTCCCATTATTTGCAGACCTTAAAACATATTTTCCACTCTCTATAGCTCTAAAAATACTATGAATAAAATGTTGCTCTGGACCAATTGATTTACCAAACCAGCCATCTTCAGAAATATTTACAATATAATCAAAGTTACTGTTTGTAAAAATTTTACCAGAATAAATTATCTCATAACAAATGAGAGGCAATATTTTCACTGATAAATTATTATATTTCAGATCAATTATATTTCTTTCCTCACCTTTTGAATATGATTGATAGTCATTAGTAATTGTTTTTAAACCAATACTTTTTAATAATGACTCAAAAGGTAAAAATTCACCAAAAGGAACAAGATTTATTTTTTTATATGAATTTATCACATTTAAGTTGTGATCAAAAATAGACAACGAATTAAAATATTTTATAGTATTATTTTCATCTTCTTTGCTATTAATTCCAATTGCTAACAAATGATTTTCGTTAAACTTATTTTCAAATAACCACTTATATTCTTTTAGTTGATCTTGTGAAATACCTGGAATTATACCCTCTGGCCAAATATAAATTATTTTTTCATTTTTTTTAGGTGAGCTGATTTCAATTAACTCTTCTATAGCTTTTATAGGATCAATATTATTATAAAATCTATCTATACTTATATTCGAGCTTAAAATTCTTACTTTATAATCAAGTTTTTTTGCCTTTTGATTATTAAATTTTTCTAAATTTTGTGAACCAAATATATAAAATGACATTGTTGTAATAAGAAATGCAACACAAATACTTATATCTTTTTTATTTTCTCTTAAAATAAATATTGATGGGCTTGTAAATATTGAAATACAGAAAAGATTAAAGCTGTATGTGCCTATGACTGATGTAATGTTTAAAATTTCGATTTGATTAGAAAAACTATAAGCAATTAAATTCCAAGGGAAACCAGAGAGTATTGATCCTCTCACAAATTCTACTGTTCCAAATATTAAAGAAAAAAGAAAAAATGAACTTAAATTATTATTTGGTTTTAAAACCATAAACAGATAGGCAACCAAAGCATAAAACAAGGCTAAGAAACCGGGTATTAATATTATTGTAAAAGGTATTAAAAACTTAAAATTTTGATCAAACGTTAATGATATTGAGATCCAATATAAATTACTTACAAAATAACCAAACCCAAATAACCAACCATACAGAAAAAATATTCTTTTATTTTTATAAAACTTAATTTTTTTAATTAGAAATATATAGAATAAACTAAAAGTTAAAAAATTAATTACAACATAATTAAATGGAGGCAAACTTAAGGAAGTAATTGCTCCTAATAAAATTAAATAAATTAATTCAATATAAAATTTATTTTTCAATTTAATTTATTTTTGATTGTACAGATTTAAATAATAAATTTTCCTCTTTTAACATTTTAGAATAATCTTTATTTTTTTTATGATCAAAACCTAAAAGATGAAGAAAACCATGTATGAATAATTTAGTAACTTTTTCTTTAAAAGATTTTAAATTTTGTGATCTTGGTTTGTCTAGGTAGTTATAGCTAATGATAATATCTCCAAGATAAGTATTTTTTGAAATTTTTATTTTTTTATCCAATGGAAAAGATAATATATCGGTAGATTTATTTTTTTTTCTAAAAACTTTATTTAATTTTTTAATATTCTGATTATTTGAAAGTAATAGTGTTAAGGTTACTTTTTTATTCAAAAATTTATATTTTTTTGGAAAAGCTCTACATATTTTTTTAAAAAAAATATCCTTATTTTTAAGTCTTTTTGACCAAGCCTTCTCCTCAGAGAAGACATTAATACTAATCATTATTTGAGTATGCTTTAACTATTTTAGAAACAAGTGGATGTCTGACTACATCTGAATGATCAAAATCAACTATGGATATTTCCTTTAAATGCCCTAGTAACTCTTTTGATCGAACTAACCCTGACATGCTTTTATTTGGTAAATCAATTTGAGATGGGTCACCATTTACAACAATTTTAGAATTTTCTCCAATACGTGTTAAAAACATTTTAATCTGAGTATCCGTAGCATTTTGTGCTTCATCTAAAATTGCAAAGGAATTTTTAAGAGTTCTACCTCTCATAAAAGCTAAAGGTGCAATCTCTATATCTCCAATCTCAATCATTCTTTGTATTTTTTCAAAGTCGAAGAGGTCATATAAAGAATCATATAAAGGTCTAAGATAAGGGTCTACTTTTTCCTTCATATCACCAGGTAAAAATCCCAAACGCTCGCCTGCTTCTACAGCTGGTCTTGAAAGAATAATTCTCTCAATCTTATTTTCTAAAAGCATAGTTAGACCTACAGCTACTGCCAGAAAAGTTTTTCCAGTTCCTGCTGGCCCGGCTGAAATCACAATATCACTCTCCCTCAAAGCTCTAACATAACTTTTTTGTTTTTCAGATCTAGGAATTATAGATTTCTTGGGAGTTTTGATAATGTCTGTGACATTATTATTTTTTACTTTTTCATTAATCATAAAGTTATCAACTGATGAAAGTACATCTTTATTCTCTATACTTCCATTATTAATAAACTGATTAGCTAAAAATTGAATAGCGTTTTTAATTTTTTCATTATTTTCAGGTGTTGATTTAATTAAAATTGAATTTCCCCTTGAATATAAGCTGCAATTTGTAATTTTTTCTAATTCTTGTAAATTTTTATTAAATTCCCCAACAACACCCATCAACAAGTTATTGTCATGAAATATAACACTTAAAGAATTGTTATCTGAATAAACAAATTTTAAAGACTGATCGATATTTTTTTTAGTTATTCCACTCAAATTCTATGCAACCTTCTGATCCGAATTAGTTATTACTTCACCGAATAAAGTATTTCTATTACTATCTTTAATTCTCACTTGAACTATTTTTCCAATATCATTCTTTTTACCATTAAAAATTACAGATGTCATATACTCAGATCTGCCAAAAGCTTTGCTTTTATCGTCGGTTAAATTTTCAACCAAAACATCAATAACTTTACCCTCCAATGACTTATTCATTTCGATTTGATTTTTGAATAAGATAGTTTGAATTTTTTCTAATCTTTCAATAGAAATTTTTTTTTCAATTAGGTTTAAATTTTCGGCGACTGTTCCAGGTCTTGGACTAAAAATAAATGAATAAGAGTTAATAAATTTAATTCTTTCAATTAATCTAATAGTATCCTTAAAATCCTGATCCTCTTCACCAGGATAACCTATTATAAAATCACTTGAAAATTCTATATTTGAGTTAATTTCTTTTAATTTATCAAAAGTGCTTAAATATTCCTCAATAGTATGTTTTCTATTCATGAACTTTAAAATTTTATTAGATCCACTTTGAACCGGTAAATGCACAAGTGGCATTAACTTTTCAGAGATTTTATATATTTCAATTAAATCCTCAGTCATATCTTTTGGGTGAGATGTCGTATATCTAACTCTCTTAATTTCAGATAATTTTTCAATATTCAAAATCAAATCTGATAATCTATATCCTTGATTATCATAAGCGTTCACATTTTGACCAAGTAAAATTATTTCTTTTGCACCATTATCAGCTAAATATTTTGCTTCATCCAAAATTTGTTTAAATGGTCGAGAATATTCTGGTCCTCTTGTATATGGAACTACGCAAAAATGACAAAACTTATCACATCCTTCCTGAATAGTTAAGAAGGATGAAACTTTTCCAGCTTCATTTTTAATTTTACTCAAATATTTAAATTTAGAAACTGCATCAAATTCAGTTTCTTCAATCTTTTTCTTTTTTTTGTTATAATTTAATATTGTGTCATTTATTTTGTGATAAGCTTGAGGACCAATAACTAAATCTATGTAGGGTTCTCTTTTTAGCATCTCTTGATTTTCTGCTTGAGCAACACAGCCTGCAATAATTACAAGTGGTTTTTTTTTTGATCTAAAAATTTTTTTTACTCTACCTATTTCTGAGTAAACTTTTTCTTTTGCTTTATCTCTAATATGACATGTATTTAATAGATAACAATTTGCTTCTTCATATTTTTCTGTTTTTTCATAGCCAATTTTTTTGACTGAGTCAAAAATTCTATTTGAGTCATACTCATTCATCTGACATCCAAATGTTTTGATAAATATTTTTTGACTCATATTATTGGGATTTTTTCTTAACCCCATATAATTCCAATTTATGGTCCACTAATGTATATCCATATTTTTCTGCAACTTTTTTTTGAAGCTTTTCTATTTCTTCGTCTACAAATTCTATAATTTCACCAGTTTTGACATCAATTAAATGATCGTGATGACCTTCGTTAAGCTCTTCATATCTTGCTTTTCCACCTTTAAACTCGTGCTTAGTTAATATTCCAGACTCTTCAAACAGTTTTACAGTTCTATAAACAGTTGCAATACTTATTTTTGGATCAATTTTAGACACTCTATTATAAAGTTCATCTACATCCGGATGGTCAGAAGACTCGGACATTACTTGTGCAATTACTCTTCTTTGATCAGTTAATTTAACTCCTTTTGCTATACATTTTTGCTCTATTGTTTCTGACATAAAATAATTTTAACTTAAATAAATAGGGTTAATCAAATTTTTTTTAATATTAAATTTATCGCACAAATGAGGGATATTTTCGTATTTTATGTCTTTTTCACCTTCAAAATCTTGAATGCTATAACAATAGTAATCAATATTATTAGTTAAATTAAATGCTTTAACTATAGAAAATGAATTTCTTATTCCTGCAAAACTTCCAGGCCCTCTATTTAAATAAATTGTATTAATATCTTTCAAGTTTAATTGATGAGAATTTAAAAAATCATTAATAATTAAAGTTAATTTTTCATAATTAATTTTAGTATTCTCTTTACTAATATTATAAATATCATTACTAGTTATGATCATTAAAAAAATTTTTTCGCTGGCTACATCAATTATCAGTTTATTCATAATTATTTTATTTTTTAATATCAGTTCTAAATCAGATGAAAATAATATCAAATACTATTCCAATGATGAAGGAATTCTATCAATTATGTATCATCGTTTTAATGAGAATAAGTACCCCTCAACCAATATTAAAATGGATATATTTGAGGATCATATAAATATTATTAAGAACTCAGATTTTAATTTTCATAATCCAAATAATTTTGATGAACAGTTTAATAAACCAAAACAAAAAAAAGAAATTCTTATAACTATCGATGATGCTTTTGAATCTTTTTATACTGAAGCATGGCCTTATCTAAAAGAAAATAAAATTCCATTTATTTTATTTGTTTCAACTGAACCAGTGGGAAAAAGAGGTTACATGACTTGGGAGCAAATTAAAGAGGTTGAAGGGAGTGAATTTGCAAATATAGGACATCATTCTCATACTCATGAATATCTCATAGATGTAAGCAATGAAGAGTTTATTTTAGATATTGAAACGGCTAATAAAATTTTTCTAAGGGAACTTGGTTATATCCCTAACCTATTCTCATATCCCTTTGGGGAATACTCTAAATTTATGAAAGACTATATATCTAAAAATTTCAAATATGCTTTTGGTCAGCATTCTGGTGTAATTGATTTAAATAAAGATAAATTTGAGTTACCTAGATTTCCAATTAATGAAAAATATGGAGAAATAAAAAGATTTAAATCAATAATAAATTATTTTCCACTTGAATATAAAAGAATACTTCCTGAGGAAAAACAATTATTCGAAAATACAAACCCTCCAAATTTCAAAGTTGAATTTTTCAAAGAGCAAAAAAATTTATCCAATATTAATTGCTATTCTAATGAGGGAGATATTTGGGACAAATCAAAAACAACATTTGCTAACAACTCTTTAACGATTGAATTTAGAGAACCATTCAAACCAAGAAGAGGAAGAATTAATTGTTCTCTAAATGATGATGGAAAATGGAGATGGTTTGGTGTGCAATTTCCTATAAAAGAAAATTAAATTAAACTCTCTAAATCTTTGCTTGATGGCAACAATCTCGCTTCATCAAAATCTTTTAAGTTATTTTGTTCAATAATTTTTTGTAAAACCTCTATATATTGATTTCCTGTTTCTGCATATTTATCTAAATGTTTAGACAAAATTAGACTATCTAAAGGTTTATTTTGATTTCTAAGTTCTGTTCTTGCTTTCCTTAAATTTTTATATGTTGAGTGTGTATTTAAATTTCTTAAATATGCTCTTACAGATAATTGCAAGCTATGAAATTTCATAACTTTATGATCTTTACCTTCATCTGCATTTTTAGGTTTTAACCCTTCTCCAGACCAAGTCCATTGTCCAAATAAAGCATTTCCCTTCAAAGCAAATCTTGAAGTACCCCAACCCGTTTCTTTAGCAGCTTGAGCAATTGCTAATGAAACTGGTACTTCATCCATTCTTACTTTTAGAGTAGATAAATCATTTTTTCTTACACCATATTGTTTATATTTTTTTTCTAACCACTTTTTTTCAATTTCAGTGTTGCTATTTTTATTTAAAATTGTAAATAGCCTTTTTCTATCAACTCTGATTTTATTGTTTTCCTTAACTATTAGAGGGAGAACAATTTTTATAAACATATCTTTTCTTTTTTTAGTGCTAGCTATGTTTTTAATTTCATTTGGAAGAAGACCAATATCTATTGGTTTAACT
>NZ_JBNAIL010000018.1:0-46159 GCF_052048195.1 Candidatus Pelagibacter sp. HIMB123
AATGATTAATCTTGGTTTTAATGACGTCTACAGACATTTTTATGAAGATAAAGAAGGATATACATTTTGGGATTATATGAGAGGTGCATGGCAAAAAAATAATGGCATGAGGATAGATCATTTTTTAGTTTCAAATTCCATAATTGATCAAATTAAAGATATTAATATTAATAAAGATCCACGTGGAAGAGAAAAGCCTTCTGATCACACACCAATTGAGATTAATTTAGCTTAAAGATTTAATTTTATTCACTAATTCTTCGTTAATATTTCTTGGACCAATGTCCATTCTATTTTTATGACGTCTTTCTCCAGGTAATCTTACTTCACCCATTGATTTCATTTTTTCAAAAAATTCTTCAGCATGTTTTTGCCAATTAGTACCTGAAGTTTTATCTGGGTTAATGGCTAGTATAAATTCACCGCCACTTGGAGGACCGCCATCATTATTATCTTTGGCAGCAGTTTCAAAACTAAAATTATCTCCAACTAATGCACCTGCCATTAATTCTACCATCATTGCAATTGCAGATCCTTTGTAACCACCAAAGGGTAATAAAACTCCACCATCAGCAATTTCTCCTGGATCAGTTGTTTCTTTACCATCTTTAGTTAAACCAGTACCAAGAGGAACTTTGTGCCCTTCTCTTTTAGCAACTTGAACTTCTCCCATTGCCATTGAAGCAGTTGCCATATCATAAACAACTGGTGTTTTACCTGGACGTGGCCAAGCAAATGAAATTGGGTTTGTTCCAAATAAAGGTTTTATTGCACCAGCAGGTGCTACAGCCGGCTTATAAGATGTACAAGCAAATGCAACCAAACCTTCTTCTGCTAATTTTTCAGTTTCAGGCCACATAGCAGCCATATGATGCGAATTATTTATTGCTAATACAGCAACACCATTTTCTTTTGCGGCTTTTGCTAGTTCAGGCAATCCTTTATTTAAAACAACTGGTGCTAAACAATTATTTCCTTCAACTTTAATTACTGATGGAGATATTTTTTTTACTTCAGGTTTCCCTTTTCCATTTATCTTTCCACTTTTAAGACCAGTCACGTACGCTGGCAATCTAAACAAACCATGTGAGACAGAACCATCTCTTTCGGCATTTCTAATTAAATCTGAAAGAATTGATGCAGTTTCATCATCGCATCCATTAGCTAAAAGTGTTTTTTTAGCTAGTTCAAATATTTCATCTAAAGTTAAAGATACTGTACTCATTATTTTGATTTACATCTTTTGCATAAACCAAAAAATTCTAGATTATATTTGCTGTATTTCATTCCAGATTCATCTGAAAAGTTAGATAAATATTTTGAAAGTTTTGAATTACTTATTTCAGATACATTTTCACAACTTTCACAAATTGAAAAAGCTGTAGCTTTAGAAATTTGACAACTAGAATTCTGACAAGCTATAAAAGCGTTTCTACTTTCGATTTTATGTATCTTTCCGATTTCAACTAACTTATCTAAAGCTCTATATACTTGTAATGGAGCTTTAATTCCTTTTTTTTGGACATTAAAAAGAATTGCATAAGCCTTCATTGGTTCAGCAGATTTATCAATTAGGTCAAAAATTATTTTTTGATTTTTGGATAAAATATATTCTTTTTGCATCTTTTAATTTTTATCAATTACTCATCAGTTTTTCAATTGAATGGATTGCTTTATTTTTAATAAAGATAAAATAAATAAGAACAAAGATGCTGCTATAATTGAAGGACCAGATGCTGTGTTAAACTCAAGTGATGAAAACAAACCAATTATTACAGATAATAGGCCTCCAATTACTGAACAAAATACCATCTTTCGGGGACTATCAGAGATATTTCTTGCCATTGCTGCTGGGATAATAAGCATTCCAGTAATTAACAACAATCCTACCATTTTAATTGAAATTGCAATAATTGCTGCCATTAAAATTGTAAATACAGCTTTAGCACGATCAGGATTTAATCCTTCTGCCTCAGCTAGTTCATAATTAACTGTGGAAGCAAATAAAGGTTTCCATATTAATTTCAAAACTAACAATATAATTGCCCCACCTAGCCAAATTATAATTAAGTCGTTAGTTGTGACAGCTAATATATCACCAAACAACAAACCCATTATATCAAATCTAATGAATGTTAAAAAACCTATTACAACTAATCCTACAGCTAAAGATGAATGGGCTAATAGACCTAGCAAAGCATCCCCTGGAAGATTAGTTTTCTTTTGTAGCTGAATAAGAATTAAAGCAACTGCTGATGAGATTAAAAAAACAGAAAGAGCTATATTTAACTCAAAAGAATAAGCCAATGTAACACCTAATAAAGCTGAATGTGAAAGTGTATCACCAAAATAAGATAACCTTCTCCAGACTACAAAACAACCTAAAGGTCCTGTAACTAATGCAATTCCAATACCAGCAATTAATGCTCTTATAAAAAAATCATCAAACATATTAATTTTTCTTTATATGACCTTCGTCTGAATGAACATGGTCATGATTGTGTTCATAAACAGAGAGAATTTGAGAGGCTTGTTCTCCAAACAGGGTTTTATATTCATTATTTCTTGCAACATCTAAAGGTGATCCAGAACAACATACATGGCCATTTAAACAAACTACGTGATCGGTAGCTGTCATAACAGTATGTAAATCATGAGAAATTAATAAAATTCCACAATTAAGTGTATCTGAGATTTTTTTGATCAATTCATAAAGAGCAATCTCACCAGTATAATCCACACCTTGTACAGGCTCATCAAGGACTAACAATTCAGGTTTTTTTGAAATAGCTCTGGCAATTAAAACTCTTTGGAATTCACCTCCAGACAAATTCCCTAAATTTTTATTTTTTAAATGAATGACACCTGTCAAATTCAATGCTTCGTCTATTGCATCATCATTAATATTTTCTGTTAAAAGCATAAAATCATAAACACGGAGAGGCAATGTCCAATCTATAGATATTTTTTGAGGAACATATCCAATCTTGTTAGTATATTTCTCAACATTCCCTTCTATATTTTTATAAATCCCTAAGGCAATTTTTGCAGTTGTACTTTTTCCTGATCCGTTAGGACCAATTAAAGTTACAATTTTTCCTTTTTCAACTTTTAACGAAACGCCTTCTACCAGCCACTTTCCATTTTGTCGAAAGCCTGCATTATTTAGTTGAACTAAAGTTTTGTTATTAGAGTTCATATATTCCTTGACTTGTAAATGTTATATTATTACATAATGTTATAATATAACAACTAATAAATAATAACTTATGATAAATTTAAAAAAATTACCTATTATTCTCACATTATTATCTTTTTTAACCACATTTACATCAGCAAATGCTGAAATTAAAGTAGTAGCTTCAATCAAGCCAATTCATTCATTAGTAAGTTACCTTATGGATGGGATTGGAAAACCAGATCTTATAGTAGATGGTTATGCGTCTCCACACGGATTTGCAATGAAACCTTCTCATGCAAAAATGCTTCAAAATGCTGATCTAATTTTTTGGGTAGGTAAAGATTTAGAAAATTTTTTAGAAAAACCACTAAGCTCGATTGCAAAAAAAGCAGAAAAAATTGAGTTAATTGAAATCAAAGGATTACAGGTATTAAAATTTAGAGAAAGAAATATTTTTGATGAACATGATCATGAGCACGGCCATGACGATCATGGTAAAAAAGAAGATGATCACGACGACCATGGACATGATGACCACAGTAAAAAGAAAGATGATCACGACCATGACGATCATGGTAAGAAAGAAGATGATCATGACCACGATCATGATGATCATGGCAAAAAAGAAGACGATCATGACGACCACGGACATGACGATCATGATGGACATGCACATGGTGAATTTGATCCACACATTTGGTTGGACCCAATTAATGCAAAAGCTATGTTAAAAGAAATGACAGAACATTTAATTGAAAATGATCCTAAAAACGAAGCTAAATATAAAAGTAATTTAGCTAAAGCTTTACAAGAAATCGATAAACTTACAATTGATGTAATGACAGATTTAAGCAACAGTGTTTCTTCAATTGTATTCCATGACGCTTATCAATATTTTGAGAAAAGATTTAATGTAAATATATTAGGTGCCTTTACTGTTAATACAGATGTAATGCCTGGAGCTGAACAACTTGCTAAAATTAGAGAAATTATCGAGCATGATAAAGTGGCTTGTGTATTCTCAGAACCTCAATTTAATCCTGATATCATTAAAGCTGTTGCAAAAGACATGAATATTAAAACCGGTGTAGTTGATCCATTAGGAGCGACTTTAGACCCAGGTAAAGAATTATATTTCAATTTAATTAGAAATATGTCTGCATCTTTCAAAGGTTGTTAATTAAAAATTAGGTTAATCCGGGAATTTTTTTAAATTCTCGGATTAACAAATAATTATTACTGTTATTTAACTTTACAATAATCATTGTATTTTTTTTAAAGAAGATTTATTTTCTTTCATAATCTGACTTTATGAATGATCTAAATTTATTTAAAAAAAATGGTTTTCTTGTTAAAGAAAATCTAATTTCTCAATCAAAGATTAATAAAATTAATAAAGTTGTTAATGAAGTAATTTCGAAAGAAAAAAAAAGAAAAAAAGGTAATGGTGGAAATGGGACCCAGTCCTATGATAATTACCATTTTGTCTACAATTCAAGTTCTTCAAAAAATAAAGAAATTTTAAGACTAAATAATCCTCAGAACAGGCATAAAGTTTTCTATGAATTATCTAGAGATAAAAGGATTATATCTATAGCTAAAAAATTATTAGGTGGAACAGTTAGATTTCATCTAGGTAAATTAAATTTTAAACTGCCAAATAAGAAAAAAGGTAGTGAAATTGGATGGCATCAAGATTGGGCTTTTTACCCTCATACAAACGATGACTTAATTACGGTTGGTATATATTTAGATGATTGTTACGAGAAAAATGGGCCACTTAAGATAATAAAGAATTCACACAAAAAGAAATTGTACAGCCACCACAGCAAAGAAAATTATTTTGTTGGAAAAATAGATACTAAGAAAGATAAAATAGGAACTAAAAATAGTGTTTCTATAACTGGGACTGCAGGAACGGTAGTATTTTTTCATTGTAGATCAGTTCATGGGTCTGGACACAATCAAATGAATAACTCAAGACCCTTAATTTTATTTGGATATAGAGCTTGTGACGCGTGGCCATTAATCAATGATGGAAACCCTCATCCTGAGGTTAATTTAGATAATTATGACAAAAATATTATTGTAGGAAATAAATCAATAAAACCAAGATTGACTAAAGTTCCAACCATAATCCCGCTGCCTAAGAAGAAACACTACGTTTCCATCTATGAACTTCAAAAAAATTAAATAACATAAAAGTCTATTGTAACAAATCTTTAACATAACATTCATATAAGTTTTGAATGTCATTTTTAAAAAAATATCTCAAATGGATCAGTACACTCTTAGTGTTAACTGGTATTTTACTTACAAATCTTAATATTTACCCGCTGAATATATATTTTCATGGGCTTGGTGTTGTTGGGTGGACAATTTCAGGATTACTATTAAAGGATAAGGCCATTTTAACAAATTTTGGATTACAAATTCCGTTATTTGTAATCGGTATTTATAAAATTATTTTTTAATGAAAAATATTTTATTTGTATGCACAGGAAATTCAGCAAGAAGCATTATAGCTGAGAGTATTATCAATAATGAATACTCAAATAAATTTAAAGCTTTTAGTGCTGGTAGTAATCCTTCTGGAACAATTAATATTGATGTTAGAAGTTTTTTAGAGAAAAATAAAAATTATGATCTAACTAATTATAGTTCTAAGAACTTTGAAGAGTTTATAAATAATGAAATAAAAATGGATCATGTAATAACAGTATGCAATAACGCTAATAATGAGGTATGTCCTATTTGGCCTGATAAAAACCAAATTATTCATTGGGATATAGATGATCCAGTAACAAAACTTAAGAATGCAAATGATGAAGAAAAGCAAATAATCATTAGAAACACTTTCAATTTTATAAGTAATAAAATTAAAGAATGGCTACATGAAAAATAAAGATAGATATTTTCTTTCAGAATTTATTGGAAGTTGTTTTCTAGTAATGATCATAGTTGGATCAGGTTTAATGGCAGAAAATCTTACCGATGATACAGCTGTAATGTTAATTGCAAATACTATAGCAACTGGAGCTGGATTGTTTGTGTTAATAACTGTTTTTGCGGATGTATCTGGAGCTCATTTCAATCCATTTGTAAGTATTGCTATGACAATTACAGGAAAGTTAAAAAAACGTCTTCTACCCTTTTATATTTCAGCTCAGATCCTTGGATGTTTGTTGGGTGTAGCTTTAGCTAATTTCTTTTTTGAACATCAAATTTTTGAATTATCGACAAAATCAAGAGATGGTATCTATATTTTTGTATCAGAAATTGTTGCTACATTAGGACTAATAATCATTATTTTTGGATCCATGAAGTCAGGTAAAATTACCGTAGCTGCATCTGTTGGGTTATATATTACAGCTGGTTATTGGTTTACTTCATCAACATCTTTTGCGAATCCTGCTGTTGCAATAGCAAGAACATTCACAGAGTCGTTTACTGGTATAAGTTATTTAAACACTCCTTTTTATATAGCTGCTGAATTGATTGGTATGTTGATTGCTATATATTTGGTAAAAAAGATTTTCTTAAATAAGTGAATAACCAGAAGATCTAACTGTTCTAATTAATTCTTTTTTATTTTTTAAGTTAACTGATTGCCTTAATCTTCTAATGTGAACATCTATAGTTCTGCTTCCGACATTTACATTATTTGGCCAAACACTGTCTAGTATTTGATCTCGAGAATAAACTCTTTTAGGATTTGTTAAAAAAAACTCTAATAACCTAAACTCAGTTGGCCCAAGTTTAATTTCTTGACCGTCTCTAAAAACTCTTTTTTCAATTCTATCTAACATTAAGTCATCAAACTTTAAATTATCTGATACAGTATTTGGATTAGATCTTCTTAAAACTGCTTTAATTCTCGCCATTAGCTCATTGAAACTGAAAGGTTTAGTTAAATAATCATCTACCCCACTATCTAACCCTTTAATTTTATCTTCTTCTTCACCTTTGGCAGTTAACATGATCACAGGTAAATTTTTAAAACTATTGTCTTTTCTAATATTTTTGCAAATTTCAATACCTGAGAGATCAGGTAACATCCAATCTAATAAAAGTAAATCTGGCTGAAATTTTTTTAATTCCTTTAAACCATCATTGCCATTCAATGACGATGAAACTAAAAAACCATTTTTTTCTAAATTATGTTGAACTAATTGAATTATTGAAGGTTCGTCCTCAATAATAAATATTTTGCCATTCATTTTATTGCTGAATAACTTTACCTTTTGGTCTGCTTCCTTTTAGATACTCGCCTTTAATTAAATAACAAATCGACTCAGCAATATTTGTTATATGATCTCCAGCTCTTTCAAGATTTTTTGTTGCGAAAATTAAATGTGTTGAAAAGTCTAAATTCTTTTTATCTTTAGAGAGAAAATCAATTACACTTTCCATCGCAATATAAGTAAGGTCATCTACTTGCTCGTCTTTTTCCCACACTTCTTTTGCCTTATCATAGTTTTTATTAACGTAACTATCTAGCACATCGTTTAACTGCTTTATAACTAATTCACCTAATCTTTTTAAATTACCTAAAAGTTCTTCAGGTAAATCTAATGGAAGAGGTTTAACTTTCTTTGCATTACTTTTAGACAAATCTCCAATTCTTTCTAAATCTTGGGATATTTTTAATGAGCTAATTGTTTCTCTTAAATCAATTGCCATTGGCGCTCTCTTTACCAACAATGTCATTATTTGAGTATCAATTTTAGATCTGAATTTATTTATTTCATCATCACTTTTAATAATTTTATCGATTGAATCTTTATCAACTTTAATTACCGCATCCATTGAATCAACTAATTGAGACTCGGTTAGACTTCCCATTTTTATAACAGAGTCTATTAAGTACCTTAATTCTTCTTCATAAGATTTTACTGTGTGTTCATTGCTCATAATTTATCCAAATCTACCTGTAATATAGTCTTGTGTCATTTTATTGTCAGGATTTTTAAAAATTTTCTCAGTTTTGCCTACTTCGATTAATTTACCAAGGTGAAAAAACCCTGTTTTCTGCGAAACTCTAACTGCCTGTGCCATTGAATGCGTCACAATTACAATAGTGTAAGTTTTTTTTAGTTCATCAATTAATTCTTCAATTTTTGCCGTTGCAATAGGATCTAGAGCAGAACAAGGTTCGTCCATTAATATAACTTCAGGATTAACAGAAATTGCTCTAGCAATACAAAGACGTTGTTGTTGACCACCAGAAAGACCAGTTCCAGGTTCATCGAGTCTATCTTTGACTTCTTCCCACAATGCAGCTTTCTTTAAACTATTTTCCACGATTTCATCTAATTCACTTTTAGTTTCACCTTTTCCATGAATTTTTGGACCATAAGAAATATTATCATATATGCTTTTTGGAAATGGGTTTGGTTTTTGAAAAACCATTCCTACTCTTTCTCTTAAAGATACTACATCTAAATTTTTATCGTTGATTTCAACACCATCTATTTCAATATTTCCAGATACTTTACAAATATCGATTACATCGTTCATGCGGTTAATACATCTGATGAAAGTAGATTTTCCACATCCAGATGGCCCAATTAAAGCAGTAACTTCTTTTTCGTTTAAATCTAAATTCACATCAAACAAAGCTTGTTTTTCTCCATAATAGACATTTAGATTTTTAGATTTTATTTTTACATTATTCATTAGTTCCATCTTTTCTCAAATTTTTGTCTTAAGTATACTGCTAAAAAATTCATTACAATCAAAAAACTTAATAACATCATAATAGTGGCTGATGTTTTTTCAACAAATCCTCTCTCAGCAGACTCTGACCATAAATAGACTTGTACAGGTAAAGACGAAGAAGGATCAATTGGTGTTGATGGAATATCAACAACAAAAGCTACCATTCCTATCAAAATTAATGGAGCTGTTTCTCCTAATGCTTGTGCTAATCCTATTATAGTTCCTGAAAGTGTACCAGGTAATGCTAAAGGAACTACATGGTGAAATACAGATTGAAACTTAGAGGCACCAACAGCCAATGCACCCTCTCTTATTGATGGTGGTACAGCTTTTAATGATGCTCTACATGGTATGATTATTCTAGGCAAAGTCATGAGTGCTAATGTAATTCCAGCTACTAATGGTGTTGATCTAGGTAATTGAATTGTTGCTAATAATATTTGTAGTGCTAATAAGCCATAAACTATTGACGGCACAGCAGCTAAATTATTAATATTAATTTCAATAAAATCTGTGATTTTATTTTTTGGTGCAAACTCTTCTAAATATATTGATGCTAACACTGCAACAGGAAATGCTAACAATAAGCAAATAATTATACTATAGAATGATCCAATTAGAGCACCACCTATACCAGCAAGTTCAGGATCACGTGAGTCTCCATTTTTAAAGAAATAATTATTAAAATTTTTAATAATTTTTTTATTTTCAACTAAATTATCATAAATGATTAATTGAAAATCTGAAATTCTTCTTCTATCTTCAGGCAAATCTCTTGGATAATTTCCTTTATGAAGTTGATCAATATCATCAGATGCGGTTATTTCTAAATTTATTTTTTTTCCAATTAGATTGTTATTTTCTAAAAAGGCTCTTTTAATCTCGATTTCTGCATCTGTTGTGAATAAATCAATTAACTGATTTTCTTGATCTAAATCTTGAGCTGGAAATACTTTTAAAAGACTTTCAATTGTAATGTCATAGAAATCAGCTTCTAAAATTTGATCCTCAGTGGCACCATTTTTAATTTCTAATAACTCTTGATCAAAGAAAACCTCTACATTTATAGCCGTTTTCATAAATGCTGAGCTACCTTTTGAAAAAATATTATGCACTAAGATTAATACAAATAATAAAGCAACAAAAATTGATGCTAGACCATAAAACCTAAATCTTTTTTCAGCACTATGTCTTTTTTTTAATCTTTCTTCTTTAGTCATACTTCTCACGATATTTTTTAACTGCTCTTTGAGCTATATAATTAAGAACAAGTGTGGCTATAAATAATGTTAAACCTAAAGCAAAAGCAGATTGAGTTTTTGGACTGTCAAATTCTTGGTCTCCAACTAAGATCATTACTATTTGTGTAGTTATAGTTGTTGTAGACTCTAAAGGATTAATTGTGAGATTTGCAGCAAGACCAGCTGCCATCACAACTATCATGGTTTCTCCTATAGCTCTCGAGACAGCTAACAAAACAGAACCAATAATTCCAGGTAATGCCGCAGGTATAACTACTTTTTTTATCGTTTCTGATTTAGTGGCTCCTACCGCATATGATCCATCTCTTAATGATTGAGGAACAGAGTTTATTACGTCGTCTGATAGTGATGAAACATATGGAATAATCATTATACCCATAATTAATCCAGCTGCTAAAGCACTCTCTGACGAAACAGTTAATCCTAAATTTTCTCCAATTTGTCTAAAGAAGGGTCCAACTGTTAAAGCTGCAAAAAAACCATAAACAACAGTTGGAATACCAGCTAAGATTTCAATAATTGGTTTTGAAATTCTTCTGATTTTTACTGATGCATATTCGGCCATGTAAATTCCAGAAAACAGTCCAATTGGGACAGCAACAAGCATTGCGATGAAAGCAATAAAGGAAGTGCCGGCTATTAATGGAATAAATCCAAATGCATCTTTTAATTCATCATATTCTGCAGCAGTGATAGCAGAAGCATCACTAACAAAAGCTCTTTGAGGACTCCAATTTGTTCCAAACAAATAATCAAAAATATTGATTACAGAAAAGAATTTTATACTTTCAAAGAGAAGAGAAAATATTATTCCTAAAGTTGTTAAAATTGCAATTAATGATGATGCAAATAATAATCCTTTTAAAATAACCTCGACATCATCTCTTGCTTTATTGTTATTTTTTATTTTTTTTAACGAATAAATTACTGATGCAATAACGATACCAAAAATTAATACTATTTTGGAATTAGTAAAAAGATTTATAAATTTTGCGTAGGAAAGTGCACTTTCTTTTAAAATAGTATCTATATCTCCAAAATAAGTTCCAGCATATATAGCTTTAATTTTTTCATAAATTAAGTTAGCTTCATTTTTATCATTAAAAATAGCTCCTTGATTAGCAGCAGTTTCAATAATAATTGATTTAATAATTACTGGTTCAAATAGTGTCCAAATTAAAAGAAATACCAATGAAGGTATAGAACACCATAGAACTAAATAATACCCATAAAATTTTGGTAGAGCATTTAATTTTATATTTTTCTCAATTGAAATACTTTTAGTTTTTGATCTACCGTAGAAAAATAATGATAATGAAAATATTGTTATTAAAAAGATTAATACGAAATTCATTCGCTCAGATTGATATCTTTTAAATGTTACAATTTTGTTACAAATTAAAGCCTTGATTGAAATAAAAAAAAAGGCCAGTAAATACCGGCCTTTTTTTTGGGGATAAGTTTAAATTTATTTAATATTAATTGTATTTAGATCCAAAGCTGCAGTTCTAGTTACCTTGTACTTATCAGAAGCTAGTGGAACTAATCCAATTTTCGCTAAATAACCTCTGTTACCCATAGATTTTTTAGAGGTAAATTCTTTTAAATATTCCTCAATACCTGGAACTACACCAATATGAGCTTTTTTAACGTAAAAGAATAATGGTCTAGCAATTGGATATGAATAATCTTGAATACCTTCTAAAGATGGTTGCACACCTTCAATTGAGGCAGCTTTAACCTTATCTTTATTAGCAACTAGATAACTATAACCAAAGAAACCATAAGCGTCTGGGTTTGAAGTTAGTTTTTGAACAATTAAAGTGTCATTTTCACCAGCTTCAACTGCATAACCATCTTCTCTCATTTTAGCACATTCTTTTTTTGCTTTTTTACCTGCAGCGTCATAAAGTGATTTTGCAGTTTTTGTGCATCCTTTACCCATAACTAAAGAATTCCACGCATCTCTAGTTCCTGATGTTGGGGGCGCTATTAAAATTTCAATTTTTTTGTTTGGAAGACTTGCATCTATATCACTCCATTTTTTGTATGGATTTTCAACAAGTTTACCATCAACATCAACTTTAGCAGCTAAAGCTCTCCACAATTGCTCTTTTGTAAAATCTGCATCTGGAGCACTCACTGCATGTGCAAATGAAATTCCATCATTACCTACTACAATTTCAATAATTTCAGAAACTCCATTTTTTTCACATAATGCTTTTTCTTTTGGCTTAATTGCTCTTGAAGCATTTGTTACATCTGGATGATTAACACCAACTCCAGCGCAGAATAATTTCATTCCACCACCAGTACCTGTACTTTCAATAACTGGAGTTTTAAATTTTCCACTTTTACCGAATTTTTCAGCAACAACTGTTGCATATGGGTAAACAGTTGATGACCCTACAATTTTGATTTGGTCTCTTGAGTAACTATTTGTTGTAAAACTTAATACTAAAAGAAATCCAAATATTATGCTTATTATTTTATTCATAATTCTCCTTTTTAGATTCATAATTCGGTTTTAATAAAATTGATTCTTAAATATTTTATTAAAGGAAGGTTAAACTTTTGTTACAATGACTAACTTTTTAGTTGAATTACAAAGAATTAAACTTGATATCTATTGTGGTTCCTTCATTTTCAACACTATTAATGTCCATCTCAGCTCTATGTTGTGAGACTAAATGTTTTACAATAGCTAAACCAAGACCTGTACCACCTACACTTCGGCTTTTGCTTGGATCAACTGTAAAAAATCTTTCAGTGATTCTATGTATAGACTCTTTTGGAATACCTATTCCCTGATCTGCTACTGAAACAGTATTAAACTCACCATCTTTTTTAGCAGTGATTGTAATTTCTTTATTTTTATCACTGTACTTGATTGAATTATCGATAAGATTAGTAAAAATTTCTATTAATTTATCCCTATCACCAATTATTTTAAAATTATCAGTTTTGTTAAATTTAATACTAATATTATTTTTACTAATTATTTTTTCGTAAGTTTTAATAACATAATCAATTAGTTCTATAAGATCTATTTCATGCGTTGGTCGTATATGTTCCTGTAATTCAATTTTAGATAATGATAATAAATCTCTGATTAAATTTTCCATTCTCTCAGATTGAGAGCTCATTACTGGTAATAAATTTGTTACTTCAGAATTCTTTTTTAAATCCGAATTATTTTCAAATGTTTCAAGTCCCATTTTAATGGATTGTAGAGGTGTTCTTAGCTCATGTGATACGTTAGCCACAAAATCAGATTTTAATTGTTGGAATTTATGGAATTCAGTTAAATCCCTTATAAATAAGACACAGCTCAATTCATCAAAAAATAGATTATTCTGATCAAGGTAAATTGTTATATTTAATCTTTGAACAGCTTGATTTCTAATTTCAATTTCAAGATCTGAAATATTGTTACCATCAAATGATTTATCAATTGAACTTAAAAGATCAGGGTTTCTAAGAAATCCACTTATATTCTCATCTAATTTTATCTGAAATAATTTATTCGCAGAGTTGTTGCTAAAAAGAATTTTCTTACCTTTATCTAAAATTATTATTCCTTCAGGAATATAATTTAATAAATCATAAATATTTTTTCTATAGTCTTTATTTTCTACAATTTTTATTTGATCATTATTATCTTTAGTTTCAGTTTTAATACCTAATACTTTTTCTTTTTTTAATAACAGGTAAGTAAGAAGAACAATTATTACTAATAAAATTATTGTTAATAACTCCATTACTTCACTCTACCATAAACATCTTGATATCTAACAATATCACTTTCTTTTAAAATTGAGCCAACTTGAGCTTCGATAATTTTTACAGGTTTTTTTCCTGAGTTTTGAACTCTATGGATTGCTTCTAATGGAATGAATATGTGTTCACCTGGCTTTTTAATTATAATATCTTTATTCAGAGTTATTTTAGCATTGCCTTGTGTAACTAACCAATGTTCAGCTCGGTGATGGTGTTTTTGTAAACTTAAGATGCCTTTTGGTTTTACGTATAGTTCTTTTATTAAAAACTCTTTTCCTTCAAAAAGATTGGTGTATCTGCCCCATGGACGGTAATACACATTTTTTTTCTTAATATATTTATTTTTATTTTTGTCATACATCTTTAAAATCTCTTTCCAACTACCAAGATCTGACCAAAGAATGTCTAATTTGATAGCGTTAATTTGTTTGGTTTTTTCAAGAATTGCATAATCAAAAGATTTTGCGGTTGCTTTTATAAATGAAGCTTTGTTTAGATAATATGTATTAGCCTTATATTTTGATTTATTAACTGCATTTAAACAATTTCTATAAGTTTTGGGCTGATATTTTTTAAAGTTATTAATAATAGAATCTTTTCTAAGATAAAACATTCCAGAATTCCAATAGCCCTTATTTTTTATAATTTGTTTTGCTTTAGCTTCTTTTGGTTTTTCAATAAATCTAGTTACTTTATTAATATTACCTTTGATTTTTTTAGTTAAAAAATAACCATATTCACTAGATGGTGAGTTTGGTTTTATCCCAAATATAAATATATTTTGATCAGTTAAGTTCTTTTTGTTTTTATTAATAGCCGTATTAAAAATACTCATCTTTTCAATTAAATGGTCTGCTGAAAAAAACATTAAAGGTTGATCGTTTGGAATGTCTTTAATCAAAGCCGTACTTAATATCGCTGGTGCAGTATTTCTTTTTGCTGGTTCTAGAACAATTTTGTACTTATTTATTTTGTGCTTTCTAAGATGTTGTTTTATTTGTTTAAGATATTTTTTATTTGTACTAATAACTGGCGCATCAAATATTGATGCTTTTGTCCTCTCGAGTGTTTTTCCAAGTAAAGTCCAATTACCAAAATCAATAAACTGTTTTGCTTGATGATTTTTAGAATTTGGCCAAAGTCGAGTTCCAGCTCCTCCACATAAAATAACTGGACGAATTTTCATTAAATCTCTGAATAATCCTTAACTTCTTTTTTCTTACCTGGATGTGTTGGTGCACCTAAATATGCTGGTCCAACTGTTTGTGCATATTTCCATAAAGTACCTGATCCAAAATCTGATTTTCTAGCTTTCCATTTTCTTTTTCTTGCAGCTAGTTCTTTTTTAGAAAGTCTTACGTTTATCGTTCCTTTTTTAGCATCGATATCAATGATATCTCCTGTACGTAAAAGGCCTATAGGACCCCCTAGAGCGGCCTCAGGGCCCACGTGACCCACACAAAAGCCTCTTGTAGCACCAGAGAACCTACCATCAGTAATAAGGGCTACTTTCTCACCTTTACCCTGACCGTAAATTGCACCTGTTGTCGATAACATTTCTCTCATACCAGGACCTCCAACTGGTCCTTCGTATCTAATTATAATTACATCACCATCATTATACTTTCTGCTTTGAACAGCTTTCATTGCACTTTCCTCATTATCAAAGCATCTTGCTTTTCCAGTAAACTGCAATTTTTTAAGTCCAGCAACTTTAACAATTGCACCTTCTGGTGCTAAGTTTCCTTTTAATCCAACCACACCTCCTGTTGGTGATAATGGATTTTTATAAGATCTCATTACTTTTTGTTTTGGATTAAATTTAATTCCTTTTAAATTTTCCTTCATAGTTTTTCCAGTAACCGTCATGCAATCTCCATGAATATATCCACCTTCATATAAAGTTTTTAATAACATTGGAACACCACCTGCTAACCACATATCTTTTGCAACATATTTTCCACCTGGTTTTAAATCTGCAAGATAAGGTGTTCTCTTAAAAATTTTAGCAACATCCATTAAATCAAATTTAATTCCTGCTTCATTTGCAATAGCTGGTAAATGTAAACCTGCATTAGTAGATCCACCAGTTGCAGCAACTACTGTTGCAGCATTTTCTAAAGCTTTTTTAGTTACAATATCTCTTGGTTTAATTCCTTTTTTCAGAAGGTTCATAACCATTTTACCACTAGCTTTTGCGTATTTATCTCTTTCTTCATAAGGAGCCGGTGTTCCAGCTGAATAAGGTAACGCTAATCCAATAGCTTCTGACACACATGCCATTGTATTTGCTGTAAATTGTCCTCCACAAGCACCTGCACTTGGACAAGCAACTAATTCTAATTTTCGTAATTCTGCAGCAGACATTTGGCCTGAAGAATGTTTTCCAACTGCCTCAAATACATCAACTACTGTAACGTCTTTGCCTTTGTATCTACCTGGAAGAATTGATCCACCATATATAAATACACTTGGCACATTTAATCTAACCATAGACATCATTAGACCTGGTAAAGATTTATCACATCCTGCAATACCAACTAAAGCATCATAACAATGACCTCTAACAGTCAGTTCAGCTGAGTCAGCAATTACTTCTCTAGATATCAATGAAGACTTCATTCCTTCGTGACCCATTGCGATACCATCAGTAACGGTAATTGTGCAAAATTCTCTCGGAGTTCCGCCATTAGCTCTAACTCCTTTTTTAACTGATTGAGCTTGTCTCATTAGGGCAATGTTGCAAGGAGCTGCCTCATTCCATGTAGAAACGACACCAACAAAGGGTTTTGCTACATCTTTCTCAGTTTCTCCCATAGCATAATAAAACGATCTATGTGGAGCTCTGTCTGCTCCTAATGATGTGTGTCTGCTTGGAAGTTTCTTTTTGTTAAATTTAGCCATTATATACCCTTTATTGTTACTGATATTTTCTCAATATCATTCTTTAAATTATTATAATTATTTTTTTCTTGTTCAACAATCTCTTTTGGAGCACGGTCTACAAAACTTTTGTTCTCTAATCTTTGAGATATTTTATTCATCTCTTGCTCCAATCTACTTTGTTTATTTGTTAAATTTTCTTTAATTAATTTTAAATCAACATCCTTATCAAAATAAATCTTAAACAAATCCCCAGAAACAACCATTGTAGCAGCTGGTTTATCTAAATCCTTATCTAATATGCTGTTTATTCTTCCTAGTTTTTTTAAAATAATTTCATTTGTATTAATAAAATCTTTTTGATTTTTATTAATATTGCTTATTGAGACATCAATAAATGAGCCTGGGCTTACATTTAACTCATTTTTAAATGATCTAATCTCTGAAATAATATTGATGATATTTTCAACTTGTTCGGTGCTACTATCCCTATTTATTTCACCTGATAACCAATTTTTAAGCATTAAATAATCACTACCGTCATTATCAAATTTGTTCTTAAGCCAAATTTCTTCAGTAACAAAAGGAGTAAAAGGATGTAACAAAATCAAAATTTGTTTGAATACAAAAGATGATACCTTTTTAACCTCTGCTTTAGACTTTTCATCTTCCGAAAATAGTATTGTTTTAGATAGTTCTAAATACCAATCACAATAAGAATGCCATGCAAATTGATAGGCATTTTTAGCAGCTTCATCAAATCTATAATCCTCAAGGTTTTTTTCTATCTTATTTTTAGTTTCAACAAGTTCAGAATAAATCCATTTGTTAATATTTACATTTAAACTAGGAGCTTTATCTATATCTTTAAAATCACATTCGTTAGTAATTAAAAAATTATTTGCATTCCATAATTTATTTAAAAAATTTCTATAGCCTTTTACTCGATCCTCGGAAAGCTTTACGTCTGTGCCCGGTGATGCCATTGATAACAAAGTAAATCTAAGTGCATCTGCGCTATATTTTTCAATTAAATCTAAAGGATCAATTACATTTCCTTTCGATTTAGACATTTTTTGTCCCTTCTCATCTCTAACCAATGCATGAACATAAATATCTTTAAATGGTTCTTTATTTAAAAATTCAGTACCAAACATAATCATTCTAGCTACCCAAAAAAATATAATATCAAAACCTGTAACTAATACTGACGTTGGATAAAATTTATCTACATATTTATTATCATCAGGCCAACCAAGTGTTGCAAAAGGCCATAGGCCAGATGAAAACCAAGTATCTAAAACATCTGGATCTCGATTTAATTCAACATCTTTGCCATAATGTTTTTTAGCTTGTTGTTTTGCATCATCTTCATTTTCAGCAACAAAGATTTTTTCATCAGGACCATACCATGCGGGTATTTGATGGCCCCACCAAAGCTGTCTTGAAATACACCATGGTTCAATATTATTCATCCATTGGAAATAAGTTTTTGACCAATTCTCAGGAAAGAAATTTGTTTTCTTTGTATTAACTACTTCTTTTGCTTTAACTGATAATTTACCAGCATCAGCAAACCATTGTTCTGTTAAGAAAGGTTCGATTATTGAATTAGATCTATCTCCATAAGGAACTTTGTTTTTAATATTTTCTTCTTTTACAAAAAATTCTTTTTCTTTAAGTTCTTTTAAAATTCTTTTTCTAGCTTCAAACCTATCAAGGCCCACATAATGTTCTGGAGCATTTTCATTTATTTTACCAGCTTCAGTAAAAATATTTATTATTTCAAGATTATTTCTTTGACCAACATCATAGTCATTAAAATCATGTGCAGGAGTTATTTTTAATGCTCCTGTTCCTTGCTCAGGATCTGCATAATCATCCTCAATAATTTTTATTTTTCTTCCAACAATTGGAATGGTAACTGTTTTTCCAACAAAGGATTTAAATCGCTCGTCTTTTGGATTTACAGCTATAGCTGTATCACCAAGCATAGTTTCAGGTCTTGTTGTTGCAATTGTAATAAATTCTTCAGTCCCATCTATTGGATATCTGATGTAATAAATTTTAGAATTTACCTCTCTTTGATCTACTTCTAGGTCTGAAATAGCTGTTTTTAAAACTGTATCCCAGTTAACTAATTTCTTATCTTTATAAATTAGACCTTTTTTATATAGATCAACAAAAACCTTAATTACTGATTTGGATAAATTCTCATCCATAGTGAAGGCATTTCTTGACCAATCACAAGAGCAACCAAGTTTTTTTAATTGATTAATAATTATATCTCCATATTGCTCTTTCCACTCCCAAACCTTTTCGATGAATTTTTCTCTACCAATTTCATTTTTATCAATTTTTTCACAAGTTAATTTTTTTTCTACTAAAGCTTGAGTAGCTATACCAGCGTGGTCTGTACCAGGTTGCCATAGAGTTTCAAAATTATTCATCCTATGATAACGGACTAATAAATCTTGAATAGAATTGTTAAGGGCATGCCCCATATGTAAACTACCAGTTACATTTGGTGGTGGTATTACAATTGAGAATTTTTTTGAATTTTCTTTAGGTTTAAAAAGACCATTTTTTTCCCAATAAGAATAAATTCTATTTTCTACATCAGAATGTATATATTTATCGCTACTCATTGATGTTAAAGTTTATAATTTAATAATCTAAATTAACAATAATCAATTTGGATCGTTATTTAATAGACTAATAGAAAAAATTTAATATAAAAAGGCATCTGTAGCTATTAGCTAAAAATAAGATGGCAACGTGGCGGAATGGTTACGCAGAGGATTGCAAATCCTTGTATCCCGGTTCGATTCCGGGCGTTGCCTCCAAAAAAAATCTTGTTTTAGTTACAAAAAAAAGTAAGTTGGCTTTTTACATTCCTCGGTAGCTCAGTTGGTAGAGCAGTTGACTGTTAATCAATTGGTCGCAGGTTCGAGTCCTGCCCGAGGAGCCAAAAATCAAATTAAATAAATAAGTTATTTCTTAAATTAAAATCTAGGGTCTTAATTAAAACTTTAATTAAACTGCTTTTGAAATTCCAGATCCTGAAATTTGTAAAGATTTATTAAATTTTAATTTTTGATCAGCATTAAGTTCTGAATATAATTTTACTAAAAAATTATAATTAACATTCATGTGACCTTCTTGTGATTTTTCTAAATTCACTAAATATTCCGAAAAATCTTCAAAGAAATAATTAATTGGCACTTTTAAATAATTTGCAAGTTGAAGTAATCTTATTGAACTTACACCGTTAGTCCCTTTTTCATATTTTTGAATTTGTTGAAATGTTACATTGATTGCTTTTGCTACTTTAGTTTGTGTTAAACCTAAAGCTAATCTTCTTAGCTTAAGCTTATTGCCTAAGTGTTTATTGAAATTATCTTCCATTAAGACCCCTCTTAATTAAATTTTATAAATACTATTGAACCTATTTATTAAAGTTACTGCAATAGAAAAATTTATTTTTTTTTGTAAGAAATTTATAATAATTAAAATACTGTCAAGCATTAGTTGAATGCAAAATGAACATATTTCGATTGATTTAATCTAAATTTATTGCTTCAAAATTATATATTTTTATAGAATTTGACTTAAAAACAGCTTTGTTCTATCGCTCTTTGGATTAGCAAAAAACTCTTTAGTATCTGCTTTTTCTACTATCATTCCTTCATCCATAAAGATCATTTTATCTGCTACTTCTTTAGCAAATCCCATTTCATGAGTAACAACTATCATTGTCATACCTTGGTTTGCTAGATTTACCATTACATCTAGAACTTCCTTAATCATTTCAGGATCCAGGGCTGATGTAGGTTCGTCAAACAACATAATTTTAGGTTCCATGCAAAGAGCTCTAGCTATAGCAACCCTTTGTTGTTGACCTCCAGATAATTGTCCAGGAAATTTTTGTGCTTGATCAAGAATTTGAACTCTTTCTAAATGTTTTAAAGCTAATTCTTCAGCTTCTTTTTTTGGCATTTTTTTTACCCAAATTGGTGCAAGTGTACAATTATCTACAATAGATAAATGAGGGAATAAATTAAACTGTTGGAATACCATTCCAACTTCTGCTCTAATTTGTTCGATATTTTTTGTGTCTTCAGTAAGAATATTTCCATCAACAATAATATCGCCTTGCTGATGTTCTTCTAATCTATTTATACATCTAATTAATGTAGATTTACCTGATCCTGATGGACCACAAACAACGATTTTCTCTTTTGGTTTAACTTCTAAATTAATATCTTTTAAAACTTGAAAATCCCCAAACCATTTATTTACATTTTTTATTTGAATAATACTGTCAGACATAGTTTATCGCTCTGTTTTATATTTCTGTTCAAGATTATAGCTATACTTACTCATTGCATAACAAATAATCCAGAAAATTATTGCAGCAAAAACATAGCCTTCCATAGCAAAACCTAACCACTCTGGATTAGTTTTTGCTAAATTTAACATTCCTACTATTTCAAGTAAGCCAACTACAAAAATTAGAGGAGTATCTTTAACTAAAGCCAAAAATGTATTAGCAATGCCAGGTATTACTAACTTTAAAGCTTGGGGAAGAATTACAAAAATATGCATTTTCCAATATCCCATTCCAAGTGATTTTGCAGCCTCATATTGACCACGTGGCAATGCTTGTAAACCACCTCTAATAACTTCTGCAACATATGCAGCTTCAAATAAAGAAATTGCTATTATTGCTCTAACTAATTTATCAATAAAAAAATCTTCAGGTAAAAACATTGGAAACATCACAGCTGACATGAACAACACTGTAATTAAAGGAACACCTCTCCAAAACTCTATAAATCCGATTGATATGTACCTTATTAAAGGAAAATCAGATCTTCTACCTAATGCAAAAGCCATTCCAATAGGAAAACAGAAAATTAAACAGAAAAATGAAATTATAAATGTAAGTGACAATCCACCCCAAGCTCCAGTTTCAACCCAATTTAATCCATCAAGTTTTCCTAACTCAATTAATTCTTCGTAAAAAATGAAATATTTTAAAGCAATATAAAGAGTGATTGGTACAAATATAAAATAATAAAATTTAAATCTACCTGGGATAAAAAAACCAATAATAATTGAAATTACAGCAGCAATTATTCCATAAGAAAAGTCAAAAAATACTGGGCCACCTGATATGAAAAAGAAAATAAATAGAAATGCTATAAACGGATAAATTACAACATAATAAAGAGTTAAGTATTTTTTAAATTTCTCAGTCGCAAAATATCCTACTGAACCTAAAAGAGCTAACGCTATGAAGGATAAATTTATTCTCCATTGCTCAGCATTAGGATACATTCCATACATAAATCTTCTAAACCAAACTTTAATATAGGTCCAACAAGCTCCAGTGCCTGAACAGACATCTTTACTATCTCCTGCAAAACTTGCATCAACTACAAACCAACTTAATATTGGTGGTGTTGCTTTAATAATTATAAAAATAATTAATAAAGATAAAACTGCATTAAAATTGTTTGTATTAATATTTTTATTTACTTGATCTAGAAACTTATAACCACTGTGTTCAATTCTTACAAAATGCAACCCAACAAATCCTAATATAATTGGAATTACAAAGCTTAATGATGAAGGTAAAAATCCAGTGATATTTAAACTAAAGAATGAATTAAGAAAAACATCGATAACACTAATAACAAATAAAAATGAACCCAAATACAAAAAGGTATTTAAATTTTCCTTATCAGGTTTCAAAAAGTTAATTTTTGACATTTATTTTTCCTTAATTGCAATTTTTTTGTTGTACCAATTCATAAGAATTGAAATTGAAATGCTTAAGCTTAAATAAGTAAGCATTGTTATTGAAACTATTTCAATCGCTTTACCAGTTTGCATCAATGCTGTACCAGCAAAAACTAATACTAAATCAGGATAAGCAATAGCAGCAGCTAAAGATGAATTTTTAGTCAAATTCAAATATTGATTAGTTGTTGGAGGAATAATAATTCTTAATGCTTGTGGCATTACTACTAATTTTAAGACTTGATTAGGATTTAACCCAATTGATGCAGCGGCTTCTTTTTGACCTTTACCTACACCTTGTATTCCTGCTCTAACACATTCAGCAATGAAAGTTGCTGTATATAAAGCTAGTGATAAAGTTAAAGCTATTAATTCAGGGGGTAAACTTAAACCACCTTCATAAATAAATGATGTTGTTGCTAATTGTTTTAATTGAGGTATTTCAAAAGATAAACTTACACCTCCTATTAAAAAGCTTAGCAAAGGTAATATAAAAATTAAACCTACTGATATCCAAAAAACTGGTAGCTGCTTACCTTGTGTTTCTTGAACTTTTCTTGCGTGAATTCTGATTACAACTATTGCAATTATTGCTGCAATTATTGAATATAAAAATACATTAAGATTTTCCCAGATGAATGCTGGGACATATAAACCTTTAATAGTTAAGAAAAAAACACCTAACATTGCATCTGCATCTTGTGGCAGAGGTAAAGCTCTTAAGGCAGCAAAATACCAAAAAAATATTTGTAAAAGTAGTGGTATATTTCTAAAAAATTCTACATAAAAAGCTGCGAATTGATTTATTAAATAATTTGGCGAGAGTCTTGCTACACCAACTATAACACCTAAAATTGTTGCAAAAATAATTCCTATTACTGAAACTAAAATAGTATTGAGCAAACCAACTAGGTAAGCTCTAAAGTATGAATGGGATCCATCATATTCAATAAGAGAAAACTGTACATCAAATGACGATTCTTGAGAGAGAAATCCATATCCAAAATCAATACCTCTGTTCTCCATATTGATTTGCGCGTTATATGTAAAAAATCCAAAAACTAATACTACAACTAAAACGGTAATTAATTGGGGAATGATTTTTTGTAATTTCAGGTCCATTTGAACGCTTATAAAAAAAAGGGCTAGAAAAATCTAGCCCTTTTTAATTAGTTAAATATGCAATTATCTTGCAGGTGGTACGTAAAGAATTCCACCTTTAGTCCATAATTCATTTGGACCTCTATCAGGTAAAATTCCAGTGTCAGCTATATTTCTTTTGTAGCTTTCACCATAGTTACCAACTTGCTTAATAATTCTTAAGCTCCACTCATTGTCTAGACCAAAAGCAGCACCTAATTCACCTTCAGCACCAACTAATCTTTTTACAGCTGGGTTATCTGAAGTTTTCATTGAGTCTGCATTTGCAGAAGTAATTCCATACTCTTCTGCTTCGATCATAGCATTTAAAGACCATCTAACGATATCTTCCCAAACAGAGTCACCTTGTCTTACAACTGGTCCTAAAGGCTCTTTAGAAACAGTTTCAGGTAATACAATGTGATCATCTGGGTTAGACATTTTAGTTCTTTGTGCAGCTAAACCTGATTTATCAGTAGTGTAAGTATCACATCTACCAGCATCATAAGCAGCTACGACTTCATCAGCTTTTTCGAAAGCAACTGGCTCATAAGAAATTCCTTTAGAGTTAAAGAAGTCTCTCATGTTTAACTCAGTTGTTGTACCAATGTTTGTACATGCTGAGATACCATCTTTGAATTGGCTTGTAGAAGTAATACCAGAACTTTTTCTAACCATGAAACCTTGACCATCGTAGAAGTTTACTCCAACGAAAGTAAGTCCGATATCAGCATCTCTAGAAAGAGTCCAAGTTGTGTTTCTTGATAAGATATCAATCTCACCAGAAGTTAAAGCTGTAAATCTTTCTTTAGCACTTAATGGTGTAAACTTAACTTTGTTTGCATCACCTAGTACTGCAGCAGCTACCGCTCTACATACATCAACGTCAATACCAGTCCAATTTCCTGCAGCGTCAGCATTAGAAAATCCTGGAAGACCTTGAGATACTCCACATCTTACAAAACCCTTCTTTTGAGTGTTTTTAAGTGTTTTAGATTTTTTAGCAGCCATAGTTTCTGTTGTAAAAGTAAACAACACTGCAACCATAGCAACTAAAGAAGTTAATTGTTTTAAGTATTTAAACATTATTCTTCCTTTATGTTATTTTTATTTGTTAACAAATAATTCAAAATTACTTTTGAATATTCTTAATTTAAGCATGTAAGAAAATAGTGTTCAAGAAAAAATAATATATTAATTTGATTTAATTCAAATTCTCGTCAAGCAAAATTATATATGATTAATGCGTTAAAACTAAGAAATGGCGCGCCCTGAAGGATTCGAACCTACGACCCTCGGTTTAGAAAACCGATGCTCTATCCAGCTGAGCTAAGGGCGCAAAATTTATTGATATATATAATACTAAATTAATTTTTAAAAAGGAATTTTTTAGCAATCAACAATAAAGATAACAGTTCAACCCTTCCGATAATCATAAAAAATATAAGAAAATATTTGGTTAAAAAGTGCAAATTTTGAAAATCAAAGTCCGATAGACCATAAGCAGATGAATTAACTGTATTCATCAATGTCAATACAGCTAATTTAAATGAGTATTCAAATTGAATGTTAGACAAAGATAATAAGATGGTTAAAGAAAAAAGAGAAATAACAAAAATTAATATTGTTAAAAAATATTTATTTATATCTTTTGTATCAAAATTAATTTTAGAAAAAACCAATTTGTTCATAAATACATTTTTTGGCCTGCTAAAAGAAAGAATTTGATTAATAGAATATTTAGTTAAAGAATATATTTTTAAAAACCTTAAACCTGAGCTAGTAGAAAAAAAAGATCCACCAACAATTACAAGCAAAATATAAATAAAGTTTAGGTTAGTTTGATTGACTTCAAGTGAAACACCTATATTTGAAATACTACTTACTATAGATAAAAAACTGGATGTAAAATTAGTGTCATAACTAAAGAAAACAAAAAATATACTTGCAACAATAATAAAATATAAAAATAAATGTATATCCTCATAAAAAAAATTTAGATTTTTATTTCTTAAAAAAATTAAATTGTATATAAAAAAAATACTAAAAAAAGAAATCAACATTAAAAAAGAAAATATAATAATTTGAAAATCATTTATTAAAATTGATGAAAGTTCATTAACAGGTAGAAATCCGCCCGAGGAAATTATCGTCATTGCTAAATTTAGTGAATTAAATGATCTAATTCCAAGAATATTTAGAATAATAAAAATTGATATAGTTAATCCTGAGTATAACAAAAGAATTTTAATTGATTGTTTTAAAATCTCTGCAGAATTAAAGGATAAAAAATTAGTTAAAGATTTTTTTAAACTTTCGTCATAAATATCAATTAAAAAAATAATAGAATATAAAAAGTATAACCCACCTATCCACTGTATTGATGATCTCCATAAAATTAAGCCTTGATCAATATGCTTAATATTTTCAAAGACAGTAAAACCTGTTGATGTAAATCCAGAAACTGCCTCGAATAAGGAATTTAAAAAAGATAAATTATAAATACTTAAATAAAAAGGTATTGATAAAATCAAAGGCATTAAAATATATCCCAATAGTACGGTTAATATTTTTTCAAATATTGAGGGTTTTTTAGGATCAGTTTTAATTTTATAAAAAATTATTCCGATTAGAGCGGAAATAATTAAGCTAAAATAATATGTATTTAGATTTAGATATAAATTAAAATAGTATGAATAAATAATATTTAAAAAAGAAAAAATAGATATCAATATAAAAAAGAAACTTAAGTACTTTACTCTAAAAAATAACATTTAATTAAATAGAACTAATTCTAAATATATTTTCTACTACCGAAATTGAATCTTTCTTAGCTAAAAAAACAACTTTATCCTCTTTTAGAAAAACAAAATTTGATCGAGGTATAATTACTTTATTTTCTCTTAAGACCGCTCCAATTCTTATCTCTTCTGGTAAGTTAGAATTTTTTAATTCTTTATTAATAAGTTCAGATGTCTCTATTATTTCAGCTTCAATCACTTCATACTCACCATTCATAATTGTATATGCTGTTTCAATTGTGCCTTTATGAATATGTTTTAAAATACTTGAAACTGTATTCATTCGAGGATCTATAAGATCATCAATTTTTAAAGAGTTTTGTAACAAAGAATAGTTTGGCTTATTTATTAAAGCCATTGTTCTTTTATCATCAGTATCCTTTTCATCTTTTGCAAATTTTTCAACAAGAACACTTACCATCAAATTATCTTCATCATCATTTGTTAAAGCAAGAACTGTTTCGGCTTCTTGCAAATTAGCCTCAGCAAGAACCTCCTCATCTAAAGCATCACCATTAATGATAATTGTATTATTTAATTCGCTTGCAAGAAATTCAGCTCTTTCTTTGTTTTTTTCAATAATCTTAACTCTTGCAGCATCCAAAGTTTCTTCAATGTTTTTAGCTAAATTAAAACCAATGTTACCACCACCTACAATCAAAATATTTTTAGATACTTTTTCATCATGTCCGAAAGCTTCTAAGGTATCAGACATTTGCGAAGAATTGATAATCACGTAAATTTTATCATTTTTTTTAATATCATCGTTTTTCTTTGTAATTAAAAATTTTTCATCTCTTATTATTCCAATAATATTTGCATCTAAATTAGGATGTTTTTTAGTTAAGTCGTTAAGTTTGATATTAATTAATTTACAATTTTCATTAATTAAAATTTCTAATAATCTAATTTTATTATTAGCAAATGGAACACTATCTAGTGCTCCTGGCGCCTCAAGTTTTCTTTGTATTGATTTAGCAATTTCAATCTCTGGTGAGATAATTACATCTATTGGTAAATTTTCTTTGTTATAAACTCTTGTAAATTTTGGATTTAGATAATCTTGCGATCTTATTCTAGCTATTTTTTTTGGAATTTTAAAAATTGAAAAAGCAATTTGACAAATAAGCATGTTAATTTCATCATTTCTAGTGACTGCTATAATCATGTCAGTCTCTGCTGCGTTGGCTTTTTCTAATATTGAAGGATAGGTGCCTTTTCCAACTATAGCTTTAACGTCCAAAGCATCATCAATTTTTTGAATATCTTCACTAGAAGGGTCAATAACAGTTATGGAATGACCTTGCTCACTTAGCTGTTTGGCTATAGTAAACCCTACTCTTCCAGCTCCACAAATGATTATATTCATCTAATTAAATTCTTTGATGCCCAAACCTTTTAATTTTCTATGTAATGCACTTCTTTCCATTCCAACAAAATTAGCTGTCTTAGAAATATTTCCATTAAATTTTTTTAGTTGAATAGTTAAATACTCCTTTTCGAATTTTTCTCTAGCTTCTTTTAATGGCACAGAAAGGCTATTTTCAGCTAATTGATCATCAAAATTTGTATTTTTTAAAGATTCCTTAATAATATTTGAAATTTTATCTTTTGAGTCTGGTTGTAATATTGCAATTCTCTCTATTAAATTTCTTAACTCTCTAACATTACCATGCCAATTATGATTGAGAATATAACTATTATTCTCATCTATATCTAATTCTTTAATATTATAATTCTCAGATATTTTTCTTGAAAAATATTTGATTAACAAAGGAATATCAGAAATTCTTTGATTTAATGGTTCAATATTTATCTCAAAAACATTTATTCTATGAAATAAATCTTCTCTAAAATTTCCAATTTCTATTTCCTTTTTTAAATCTTTACTTGATGAGCAAATTAATCTTACATCTACACTTACGTCATTAGCACCATTAACTCTCTTAAATTTTTGATCTGTCAAAACTCTTAATATCTTAGATTGTATATCTAATGGTATTTCTGAAACTTGATCTATTAATAGAGTTCCTTTATTTGCTTTTTCAAGAGCACCATACGAAATAGAGCCATTTTCTTTTTCTTCTCCAAATAACTCTAGTTCATATTTATTTGAATCTAGTAAGGCACCGTTTAATATTATGAACTGATTTTTACTTCTTTTAGATAGCTTGTGAATTTTTCTTGCGACCAATTCTTTGCCAGAACCAGATGGTCCATTAATAAAAACTCTACTTTCGGTAACTGAAATCTTTTCTACTTGATTTTGAATGTTCAATATATTTTTGCTGTCTCCTATTAATTCATAAGATGAAAATAATTTACTTTCGTAATCTCTGTTTTGCTTTTTTAAATTAAAATTTTCAACTGCTCTTTTAACAAAATTAAGTAATCTTTCTTGATCAAATGGTTTTTCAATAAATTCGAAAGCACCTTCATGAAGTGATTTTACTGCCATTTCAATACTAGCATGACCAGAAATTATAATGACAGGCACATCTTTATCTTTAGATTTTATATGAGATAAAAGCTCTATACCATCATTATCTCCTTTATCTAATTTTACATCCAATATTGCAACATCAGGAAGTTTTTTATCAATTTCTGCTAAAGCTTGATTGTAATTTGCAGCAAGTCGTGTCTTGTACCCTGCATCTATAATTAATTCATTTATAATATTTCTTATATCTGCATTATCATCGACGATTAATATTTCAGAACTCATTTTATTTATTTATATTTATTTTAATTTCTGCTCCATCCTTAAGGGCAATAAAATCAATATTCCCATTATGATCATTGATAATTTTACTTACAATAGAAAGTCCCAAACCTGTCCCATTTTTTTTAGTTGTAAAATATGGATTTAAAATATCTTTAATATTTGCTGCAAATATTCCAAAACCAATACCATTATCTTTGATATTGATTGTAATGTGGTTATTTGAGTCATTAACTTCAATAGTAATTTTTTTGTTAAAATTAGCGTTATTTTCGGTTTTTTGCTGAATGCTTTCTATGGAATTTTTTAGTAAATTAAAAAAAACTCTACTTAACTGTTCTTTATCACTATCTAGAATAATTATTTCCTGATTTCTTTTGAAGTCAATATTAATAGAATTATCTAATTCACTTAGTAGTTTTATATTTTCATTTATAATTTGAACTAAATTATTTTCTTTTAAAATAGGTTTTGGCATTCTAGCAAAATCAGAAAATTCGTTCACTAAATTTCCAATTTGCCTAATTTGATTATTTATTATTTTTAAATTTTCCTCAAAATTTTCCCTATCACCTTCTTTTATTTCTTTTGAAAATTTATTTTTCATTCTATCTATAGTTAATTGAATAGGTGTTAAAGGATTTTTGATTTCGTGAGCTAATTTTCTTGCAAGATTACTCCAAGCTTCGTGCCTTTCATTAATAATTAATTTTTCTTGCTGACTTTTAAGTCTATCTATCATTAAATTAAAATTCTTATTTAGAGTTTCTAAATCTTTATCAGTTTTAACTTCAGGGACTTTTGCATTGAAATTTCCTTGTCCAATAGATGTTGATGCAAGAATTAAATTATTGATAGATCTAAAAAACCTCGATGAAAATCTGATCGCGATAGATATAGAGACAAACAATAAAACACTTACAACAATAATATAAATAATAGCAAATGAGATTTTAATACCCGTGCTTTTTTCCTCAACTGTATAATAAAAATTAATAGCTTCTTCAGATTCTGTTAAATACCTTGAAATATCTTTATCTAAATATTTAACAACATATAAAAATCTATCTTCAAAACTTTGCAATCTCATTATTGCAGCAGAAATATTTTCAGGTGCATTAATAATCTTTAAAGGACGATCGTCATCCAAAACTAAGTTTAAAGCTCTATCAACTGGAGGAACGTATGGTTGATCATCATTTAAAGTTGAAAATAAAAGTTTTTTATTAATATCTATAATATGCACCTCATCAACATCTCTTATCAATTTTTGTGTATTTAAAAATCTCCTATATTCATTTTGATTATCGTTTAGAAATTTTTTACTTTTATTTGTATCAAAGGCAATTAAAACTATATCAGATTGTATTTTATTTCTAATTTCCTCAACATAATTTCTTGCTAACTCATAAGAATTATTAACAACAGTAGTAACTTTTTTGTCAAAATACTTCTCTAAAGCAAAAGAAAATAAAAAGAGTGAAAATATTGAAATTAAAACTGATGGAATTAAAGTAAATAAACCAAAATATGTAATATATTTTTTATTTGATTTTAAACCATCTTTATCGATATCATTTTTAATTGCACTCTTTATCTCAATAAAAATATAAACAAAAAGTGCTATTAAAAGAAAAATATTTAGAACTAATAATATTTGTAAATTTTGATCTGATAATTCAATAAATCCTTTATCAATAAAAGTTAAAAAGGTTAAAAAACCTATCGATAATGTGATAATAAATAATATTATTAGATATATATTTTTTTTAATAAATTCGTACATTTGAATATAAAAACTACCATATAAATGAATAATTATTTTATAATACTAGCATCAGGACAAAGCAAAAGATTTAATTCAAAAAAACCAAAGCAATTCAATATTTATAAAAACAAGGCTCTTTTTAAACATTCTTTAGAAAAGGCAATGAAATCAAAGCTGTTTAAAAAAATTATATTGGTCGTAAATAATAAAAAAAATATTAAAGAAAAATTCCCCAAGAATGTATCAATTATTAAAGGTGGTAAAGAAAGATCTGATTCTTCTTTAATAGCATTAAAATATATAAAAAAATTTAAACCTAACAATGTTCTAATTCACGATGCAGCTAGACCAAACTTCACAATCAAGCTTTTAAAAAAGCTAATTAAATCACTTAAAAACAATAAAGCAATAATACCTTCAATACATTCAAAAGATTCTATCAAATACAAAGTAAAAAACCAACTTTTTAACTTAAATCGAAATAATTCAATTTTAACTCAAACCCCTCAAGCTTTTAAATTTAAAGATTTATATAGTCTTTCAAATAAACAAAAAAATAAAATTACTGACGAAGCATCATTATTTATTGAAAACAATTTAAAAGTTAAATTTATTAAAGGAGAAAATTTAAATAACAAAATTACATTTAAAGAAGATATTGAAACTAATAAAACTTTTTTTGGTATTGGTTTTGATATCCATCGATTAATAAAAGGGAAAAAACTTTTTTTAGGTGGAATTAAAATCCCCTATCACTCAGGACTTAAAGGTCATTCAGATGGAGATGTGATTATTCACTCAATAATCGACTCTCTTCTTGGCGCAATGAGAAAAAAAGATATTGGTACTTTTTTTCCAGATAACCAAAAAAAATATAAAAATATTAGATCTCCTAAAATGCTTAAACCTATTGTTGAAATATTAAATGATAATAACTTTTATATAAATAATTTAGATATAAATTTAATATGTGAACAGCCAAAAGTTTCCAAATATCGTGATAAGATAATCAAATCTATATCTAATTTATTAAATATTGATAAAGAATTAATTAACCTGAAAGGTAAAACAGTAGAAAAACTTGGATTAATCGGAAAGGAAAAAGCAATAGCTTGTGAAGTTATTTGCTCAATTATGCAATGAAAAAAATAAATGTTTTGTTGTCCACTTTCTTTGGTTATGGATATTTAACCAAAATTCCTGGAACTGTAACTTCTGCTGTTACCGCTGTTTTTATTTATATTGCTTATGAAATTTTAGGTTACACAGATCTAAAATTTTCAATTATTTTTTTTATACTTTTATTCTTTTATTCATTTTATGCCGTAAAAGACTCAGAATCTGAATTTAAAAATAAAGATCCAAGACAAATAGTAATTGATGAAGTTTTAGGACAAACCATGCCTTTAATTTTATTGTTGTATTTAAATCAAACTAATCAAATAAGTATTTCCGTTGAAATTTATTATATTTTATCATTTGTCTTTTTTAGATTTTTTGACATCCTAAAACCTTTTCCAGTAAGTTATTTTGATAAAAAACATAAAAACTATTTTGGAATAATTATGGATGATATAATGGCAGGTTTATATTCAATGATATTAATATACTTAATAAGTTTAAAGTTCTAATGAGTATTCAATTACTTCATAAAAAATTAATTAAAAAAAAATTAACTATATCTGTAGCTGAGTCTTGTACGGGAGGGTTGCTGGCTCATAATTTGACTAAATTAGCTAATTCATCAAAATACTTTCAAATGGGTCTAACGACTTATTCTAATCAAGCTAAAATGAAAATATTAAAGATTAATAAAAATACTATTAGAAAATATGGTGCTGTAAGCAGTGAGTGTTGTAAGGCAATGGTTAAAAATTTATCTAAAATTTCAAAGAGTAAAATCAACGTGTCAATAACAGGGATTGCTGGACCAGGAGGTGGATCAAAAGAAAAACCAGTTGGTCTTGTTTATATTGGTATTAAAAAAGGTAAAGATTTACTGATTAAAGAAAATAAATTTAAATCAAGAAACCGTAATTTGATTCAAAAATTAACGGTACGTACTGTAATTAAAATAATCAGTAAAATTATTTAATACTTTCAGCCCTTTTTTGAAAAGCATCTGCAATTTTGTCTAGACCATATTGAAAAGACTTAGTCATCACAATATTTAGAAACTTATTTTCTATTTCAAAATCAATATCAAAAATAACTTCGGTTCTATATCCATTCATCCAATTTCCTTTGTCTTGAAATTTCCAATTATTCTCTAAAAATTTTAATGGTCCACCTATGTTTACAACATGAATTAAATCATCTTTTTTAATATACTTTACGTCACTTTTAAATGTATCCTTAAACGGCCCCTTACCTATTGTTAAATCAGCAATTATATTTGTAATTTGACCATCGTCATTTCTCTCATAAACTTTTGAACTATTACAGAAAGGAATAAACTCAGGATATTTTTCAATATCTAAAACAAAATCTATAAGTTTATCTTTTCTTTGATCAATTAATCTCGTAACTGATGCTTTAGGCATTAATTATTTTTAAATCTGTTTTGTTGTAGTTTCGCAAAATCTTCATCTGCATGATATGAAGACCTGGTTAAAGGAGATGATGATACCAACAAAAATCCTTTAGCTTTTGCTATTGTTCCTAAATCTTCAAATTCTTTTGGTGTGTAATATCGATCTAATGGATAATGTTTAGTTGATGGTTGTAAATATTGACCAATCGTTATGAAATCAACATCTGCAGCTCTTAAATCATCCATAACTTGTAAAATTTCGTCTCTTGTCTCCCCTAATCCAACCATTATTCCTGATTTAGTAAAAATATTTTTGTTAACTTTTTTTGCATTTTTTAAAAGTTCCAATGATGCAAAATATCTGGATCCAGGTCGAACTTTCAAATAAAGACTTGGGACAGTTTCAATATTATGATTAAAAACATCTGGTTTAGCATCTAAAACTTTTTTATATGCATCTCCTTTTCTTAAAAAATCAGGTGTAAGAACTTCAATAGTAGTATTTGGGTTTGATTTTCTAGTTTGATTAATCACTTCAAAAAAATGTTTTGATCCACCATCATCTAAATCATCTCTATCCACTGAGGTAATCACAACATGTTTTAAATTTAATTTTTTTACCGCTTCTGCAATCTTAACAGGCTCTAATTGATCTAATTTTCCTGGTACACCAGTTTTAACATCGCAAAAAGCACAAGCTCTTGTACATGTATCTCCCATAATCATAAAAGTTGCATGTCGCTTACTCCAACATTCAGTTATATTTGGACAGTTTGCTTCCTGACAAACAGTTACAAGATTATTATTATTTACAATTGTTTTGGTTAAAAAGAATTCCTTACTATTAGTAAGTTTTGATCTAATCCATTCAGGTTTTTTTTTAATTGGATTAACCGGTTTATTTTCTTTTTCTGGATGTCTACTTTTCATCTTTTCTAATTATATAAATAGTCTCATTTTTTTTACCAAACAAAAATCGTTCTCTAATTAAAGTCTCAATATAATCGAGATCTAAATTCGTACTAAGAAGTGAATTTTTATGATCCATATCTTCTATTTTACTAATTAGGGTCAATTCTTCATTTTTCAAGTTAGACAAAAGTTCCTTTTTATCTATATACGAAAAAAGACCTCTTTCTCCTGATACTAAATTAAAACTAAAATATAAAATAAGAAAAACAGATATTAATAAAAAATAATTTTTTTTTATTAATCGAAGCATTAATTGATATTATTCATCCTCGCTTTTTTTCCAAGTGCTTCTTCAATACGGATTAATTGATTATATTTTGCTACCCTTTCAGATCTAGCTAAAGATCCTGTTTTAATTTGATTTGAATTAGTACCCACTGCTAAATCAGCAATAAAAGTATCCTCACTATCGCCTGATCGATGAGATATAATTGTTTTATATCCAATGGTTTGAGCAAATTTAATTACATCTAATGTTTCTGAAACAGTGCCAATTTGATTTAGCTTGATTAAGATGGAATTTGAAGAAATATTTAAAAAACCTTTTTTTAATCTTTCAAGATTTGTTACATACAAATCATCTCCTACGATCTGAACTTTTTTAATTGATTTCATTAATTTATTCCATGCCAACCAATCATTTTCAGCAAATGGGTCCTCAATAGACTTAATTTTATATTTCTTAATAATTTTTTGATATTCTTTAATTGATTTATCTACTGAAATATAACTTTTTGAATGAATAGAGTAATTATTCTTTTTATATAATTCATTAGCAGCCACATCTAGACAGATAGAAACATCTTTGCCATTAATAAATCCTGATTTTTTAATTGCACTCACAATTAAATCTAAAGCTTGATTATTACTGCTGATCATGGGTGCAAAACCACCTTCATCACCTACTGAAGTTGATAAACCTTTATCTTTAATTAATTTACTTAAGTTTTTAATGACAACAAAACAAATTCGCATTGCCTCAGAAAAACTTTTTGCTCGATCAGGCCTGATCATAAACTCTTGAATTCTAAGACCATTATTGGCATGCGCTCCACCATTAATAATGTTCATTAATGGATACGGTAATTGAAAGTTATTTTTTTGAGAAAAAGTTTTATACAAAGGTAATTTTTTTGCTTTTGCAGACAATTTTTTTACAGCCATAGAAACTGCTAACATCGCATTAGCTCCTAATTTAGTTTTTTGTCTTGTACCATCTAAATTAATTAACAAAGCATCAATTCTCTCTTGATTATGGATACTTTGTCCTTTTAATTTTTTTGAGATCTTTGTGTTAACTAAGTTAACTGCACTTAAAACACTTTTTCCTAAATACCGTTTATTATTTTTATCTCTTTTTTCAAAAGCTTCAAAAGTTCCTGTGGAAGCACCTGATGGACAAATAGCGGATGCGCTATTATTTTTAATATAAACCTCTGCCTCTACTGTTGGATTTCCTCTACTGTCAAAAACTTGACGTGCTTTTACTTTTAAAATTTTGCTCACTATTTTTTAATTAGATTATCTATATCGTGTAATTGTTTTAATAGATTCTCTAATTTATTCAATGGTACCATGTTTGGTCCATCGGAAGGTGCATTATCAGGATCTTGATGCGTTTCAATAAATACACCTGCAACTCCAACTGCAACTGCAGCTCTTGCTAAATGTTCAACAAATTCTCTTTGACCACCAGAGGATTCTCCTTGGCCACCTGGTTGTTGAACAGAATGAGTGGCATCGAAAATTACTGGATAACCATTCTTTGCCATAATAGGTAATGATCTCATGTCAGAGACTAAAGTGTTATATCCAAAACTTGCACCTCTTTCTGTGACTAAGATATTTTTATTTCCTGAGTCTGAAATTTTTTTAGTTACGTTCACCATGTCCCACGGTGCTAAGAACTGACCTTTTTTTACATTAATAATTTTATTTGTTTTAGCTGCAGCAATTAATAAGTCTGTTTGTCTACATAAAAAAGCTGGGATTTGTAAAACATCAACATGTTTTGAAACAATTTCACATTGTTCAGCATTATGAATGTCAGTTAAAATAGGGACATTCAATTCCTTTTTAATTTTATCAAATACGGGAAGTGATGCATCTAATCCTGCTCCCCTTTTACCTTTTAAACTTGTTCTGTTCGCTTTATCAAATGAAGTTTTGTAAATAAATCCAAGGCCAAATTTCGAAGTAATTTCCTTAATTTTTCCAGCCATATCGAGTGCATGTTGTTCTGTCTCTAACTGACATGGACCTGCAATAATACAAATCTTATTATTGTTTGAAATTTCTATATTTTCACAATTTACTTTGATCGCACTCATCTATGATTTTTTGCTGCTTTGATAAAAGAAGAGAATAAAGGATGTGGGTTCAAAGGTCTAGATTTAAATTCAGGATGGAACTGAACTCCTATAAACCAAGGATGATTTTTTAGTTCTATTATCTCTGGCAGCTTATGATCTGGAGATAAACCTGAAAATATTAACCCTTTTTTCTCAAATTTTTCTTTATATGAAATATCCACTTCATATCTATGTCTATGTCTTTCTTTTATTAATCTAGATTTATAAATATCTCTAATTTTAGACTTATCTTTTAAAATTGCATCATAAGAACCAAGTCTCATGGTGCCTCCTAAGTCTTTATCTGTACCTTTAACTTTTCTTCCACTTTTCTCCCATTCATGCATCAAGCCAATAATATGTACTCCACCTTTATCAAATTCTGAAGATGTTGCTTTTTTTATTTTCAATTGGTTTCTAGCAAATTCAATTATTGCCATTTGCATTCCATAACAAATTCCAAGAAATGGAATTTTATATATTCTTGCATACCTTATCGCTTCAATTTTACCCTCAGTTCCCCTTTTACCAAAACCACCTGGAATTAGAATTCCTGAAACATTTTTAAGTTTATTTTTTATTTCTGAAACTTTTAATTTTTCAGAATCTATTCTGACCAAATTAACTTTGAGATTATTGGATATTCCTCCATGAGTAAGTGCTTCATCTAAAGATTTATAAGCATCCTTTAATTCAACGTATTTTCCAATAATTGCAATATTAACATGTCTTTTAGTATTAAGAGTAATTTTAGTTATTTTTTTCCAAGGTTTCAAATTTGCAGGTTTTTTTGATTTTAATTTAAAATAATTTAAAACTTGAATATCTAATTTTTGATTAAAAAAACTAATCGGTGCCTCATAAATAGTTTTAACATCAACAGTTTCAATTACATTTTTGATATCAACATTACAAAACAAAGATATTTTTTTTCTATGGTCCAAAGGAATAGGTCTTTCTGATCTACAAATAATAATATCAGGTTGAATACCAATGCTTCTTAATTCTTTAACTGAGTGTTGGGTTGGTTTTGTTTTTATTTCATCCGATGCTTTTAGATAAGGAACTAAAGTTAGATGAATAAATAACGCATTTTTTTTACCAATATCATTTGAAAATTGTCTTATCGCTTCTACAAATGGTAAACTTTCAATGTCTCCTACTATTCCTCCAATTTCACAAATTACAAAATCTTCTTTAGATGTATCGTGTTTAATAAATTCTTTAATTCTATCTGTGATATGAGGAATTACTTGAACAGTTTTACCTAAATACTGACCTTTTCTTTCCTTTTTAAGAACATCACTATAAATTTTTCCAGTTGTAATATTATCGGTTTTCTTTGCAGTTACGCCTGAAAATCTTTCATAGTGACCTAAATCTAAATCTGTTTCAGCACCATCATCGGTTACAAAAACTTCTCCATGTTGAAACGGACTCATTGTTCCTGGATCAACATTAAGATAAGGATCTAATTTTCTTAATCTTACCTTGTAACCTCTTGATTGTAATAAGTAAGCAAGGGATGCAGAAGAAAGACCTTTACCAAGGGAAGAAACCACGCCGCCAGTGACAAATATATATCGCGCCATGGAAGTATCTTATAGCGAATAAAAAATGAATTGAAAAGGATTAATTAATTATTTTCTGGAATTGATGGGGTGTCTTCAGTTTTTTCCTCAACTGTATCCAATACCGACCCCGTAGGAGTAAGTTCTGCTCTAGAAATGATTGTTAGAGCTAGACTGCAAATAATAAAAAGTGTTGCTACGATTGCAGTGGCTTTTGTCATAAAGCTGCCTGCTGATCTTGAGAGCATAAAATTTTCTTGGGAAACTCCAATACCAAGAGCACCTCCTTCTGATTTTTGCAATAAAACCAAAAGAACTAAAATAACTGCAAGTATGATGTTGATTACTAATAATAAAGTTTCCATGTGGGTCTAATTAATGGTTTTTTGAATTATATCAATAAATTTTTTTGGAATTTGTGATGCGCCTCCTATCAAAAAACCGTCAATGTTGGGAATTTTTTTTAATATACTTACGTTATTAGTGTTTACAGATCCGCCATATAAAATTTTAGGATATTTTTTTATAAATCTACTTTTAATAAATGAAATAGTTTTGTTTAAATCAGCTTCTTTAGGAATTACACCTGTGCCGATAGACCATACCGGTTCATAGGCTATAATAATTTTAGATCTGTTGTTTATCGATTTTAATCCTTTTTCAATTTGTCTCTTTAGAATTTGATTAGTTTTTTTTTGTCTTCTTTCTTTCAAGGTTTCGCCAATACAAAATATAATTTTGAGACCTGATTTAATTGCACTTTTTATTTTTAAATTAATTAAATTATCTGTCTCACCTAGTTGTCTATTTTCTGAGTGTCCCAAAATAACATACTTTGCCCCAACATTCTTAAGCATAGTAGAATTTACTTGTCCAGTGTGCGCACCGTAGTCATAGCTGTGATGACAGTTTTGGGCACCAACCTCTATTTTTGTTTTTTTAAGTCTTCTCGATAATGGACGAATTAATGTATTTGGTGGGCAATAAACTATTTTTAACTTATTTTTTTTATAATTTTTTGAAAACTTTATTACTTTATCAAGTGAATTTAGAGATCTTAAATCACCAAACATTTTCCAATTAGCTACAAAATACATATATTTATTTGTCATAATTGACTTTTTAATCTATAGATTTGTTTTTTACAGATCAATAAATTTATAACGCTATGATTGAAAAACTAAAAGAATTAGGATGGAAAAAAACTGGAGGATTTTTAGTGATGGCTTTTGTTGCTTTCGCTTTCATCTTTGGTGGTTTTGGTGGTGGATTTAGTACAAATAATCAAAACAATATTGCTAAAATAAATAAAACAAATGTAACCAGCCAAGATTTTATTGACTATATTAATCAAAGTGGAATTTCACAAGAAGCTATTCGAGATAATTTGGAAAATAATATTATTGAAGAATTATTGTCAGGATTAATTTCAACTAAATTGATTGATTTAGAAATTAAAGACTTTGATCTTTCAATTAACGAAAGAACTATACTTAAAAATATTAAAGAAAATAAAAATTTCCATGATGAAAATGGTACTTTTCAAAGAATTAAATATGAAAAATTTTTACTCTCAAACAACTTGTCAGCTGCAATGTTTGAATTGCAATTAAAAAATAGAGAATTGCAGAAACACTTATTTGATTTCATTGGTGCTGGAACAATAACACCAAATTTTTTGATAGAAAAAAAGTTTGAGGAAAATAATAAATCTTTAGATATCGAGTATTTTGATATGGAAAATTTATATAAAACAAAAGCTGATTATACAGCAAATGAAATTGAAGTATTTATTGATGAAAACAAAGATCAATTAAAAAGAGAATATATAGATTTTAAGTATGTGGTTTTAAATCCAAAAAACCTAATTGGCATAGAAGAATTTAATCAAGAGTTTTTTGATGAAATTGATTCAATTGAGAACAAAATCTCTCAAGGAAGTGCATTTGATGCTATATTGGAAGATATTAATGTTGACATTGTTGAAGTAAATGATTTTGCACCTAGCTCTAGTAAAAAGATTAATGAAGATTTAATTTATTCTAAGAAAACATCTAAAATAGACTTGATAGAGAGTGGTGATAACTTTTTACTTTATAATATTGATAATCAGTATGATCGAGCTCCAGATTTAAATGATGAAATCATTAAAGGAGAAATAGTAGAGTTAATATATCAAAAAGGTAAATTTGATTTAAATAGAGAAATTATAGAAGAAATTCAAAATAAGAAATTTGATAATTTAAAATTTGAAGAATTGGCAGGGTCAAAGAAGGAATATTCTTCTATTAATTCTATAGAAGATGATAAGCTCATTGATATTAATTCAGTAAAAATGCTTTATGCTCTACCTGTAAACTCTTTTGCTCTAGTAAATAAAGAAGATAAAATTTATTTAGTAAAAATCACTGGACTAAATAAAAACTCATTTAACGAAACTGATGAAAAATACATCAAATTTGTAAATGCACAAAATACAAGCAATAGAAAAAGTATCCTACAGTCGTATGATCAATTACTAAATACTAAATATCAGGTTCAATTAAATCAAAAAACTATTGATCGAATTAAAAATTATTTCAAATGATGATTAATCGAAGCTTCAAAGATTTTAAGTTTCGACACAGAAGCAAAAAAAATCAAATCATTTTTACTAAAAAGAAAGTAAAAAATGATGAGGAAATATTAAACCTAATAGATAATTTTCTAAAGGAAAAAAATAGTTTTATATTTGAGTCTGTAGAAAAAGGTAAAATCAAAGGTAGATATACAATATTTGGTAAAAACCCTGATAAAATTTGGGAATTTAATAATAATAATTCTTATCTAATTCAAACAAATAAAAAAAGAAAATTAAATGATAAACCAGATAAATTAATGGAAAAAATAATTGAAGATTTCAATTTTGAAACTCCCAAAAATTTACCTAACATTTGCTCATTAATCTCTGGGTATTTTTCTTATGATTCAATCAGATACATAGAAAAAATTCCGAACAATTGTAAAAATGATCTCAATTTACCCGATGTTAGACTTCTTCGTCCAAGAACTTTAGTCATTCATGACAATTTAAAAAAAGAAATTTTTTACATATCTAACATTTTTAAAGATGAAAAAATTAAAAACTATCAAAATAAATATGAAGAAGTTAAATCTGATTTGTTTAAATTAATCATTCAGTCATCAATTAAGAATATTGATAAAAAAATATTTCAAAAATCAAAAAATATAAAAGTGAAATCTAACACTTCCAAAAATAAATTTTTATCAATGGTTAATAAGGCAAAAAAATATATTAAATTAGGAGATATTTTTCAGGTTGTTTTAAGCCAAAGATTTGAGGCAAAATTAACAAAAAAACCATTAGATATTTATAAAAAACTAAGATTAACAAATCCTTCTCCTTTTATGTTTTTTTTCAATTTTGAGGATTTTCAAATAATTGGCGCAAGTCCTGAAATACTTGTGAGACTTAGGGATAATAAAATTACTGTAAGACCAATTGCAGGTACTAGACCACGTGGTAAAACTAAAAAAGAAGATCTTTTTTATGAAAGAGACCTGCTTAAAGATAAAAAAGAACTTTCAGAGCATTTGATGTTACTTGATTTGGGTAGAAATGATGCTGGTAAAGTCTCAAAGATAAATTCGGTAAAAGTTACAGAAAGCTTCATTATTGAGAGATATTCTCATGTAATGCATATAGTTTCAAATGTAGTTGGGGAATATAATAAAAAATTTTCAAAATTTAAATCGCTCTTAGCTGGTTTTCCAGCAGGCACTGTTTCTGGAGCTCCAAAAATTAGAGCTATGGAAATTATAGATGAATTAGAAACAACAAAAAGAAAAGTTTATGCAGGAGGAATTGGATATTTCTCTGCAAATGGAGAATTTGATACATGCATAGCCTTAAGAACCGCAGTTGCTAAAAATAAAAAATTTTATGTGCAAGCAGGCGCAGGTATAGTTGCAGATAGTAAACCAAAAAATGAATACGAGGAAACAGTTAATAAAGCGAAAGCTTTAATTAATGCTTTAAGATAATGAAAGTATTGTTAATAGATAATTACGATAGTTTTACTTTTAATTTGTATCACTACATCTCCTCATTAAATGTTAAAGTTGATGTGGTTAGAAATGATAAAATTAATTCTAAAGAAATCATTAAAAAGAAATATGATAAAATTGTTATTTCACCAGGACCGGGCAACCCAAATCAATCTGGCAATTGTATTAAAATATTGAAATCATTATACAAAGAATTACCTTTTTTAGGTGTATGTTTGGGTCATCAGATAATTGGACAAGTTTTTGGATCAAAAATTGTCCAAGCAAGAAAGTTAATGCACGGCAAAACAAGCAAAATCAAATCCAAAAAAATTGGTATTTTAAAAAACCTCCCAAATACATTTGAAGCTACCAGATACCATAGTTTAGTAATTGATAAAAAAACTTTATCAAAAGAGCTAGAGATTACAGCAGAAACAGAAGATGGGATTATAATGGGTGTTCAACATAACAAATTTAATATTCATGGTGTACAATTTCATCCTGAAAGTATTAAAACTAAGTTTGGAATGAAAATTCTTAAAAACTTTATTAACAATTAAATTTATGGATCAAATTTTAGAAAAACTTAAGAATAAACAAAATTTAACTTTTGAAGAAAGTAAAGCTGCTTTTGAAATATTAATGACTGGAAAAGCTAGTGATGACGAAATTTTTAGTTTTTTAACCTTATTATCCAAAAAGGGAGAAGTTTCAGATGAAATAGCAGGTGGAGTTTTTGTTCTTAGAGAAAAGTCTAAAAGAGTAAATGTAAATGATTGTATTGATACTTGTGGTACTGGTGGTGATGGCATGAATACTCTTAATATTTCAACAGCATCTGCCCTACTTTTGGCTAGCATGGGTACAAAAGTTGCTAAACATGGCAATAAAGCCGTTTCTTCAAAATGTGGATCTGGTGATGTTTTAGAAGCTCTTAAAATTAAAATTGATTTAGAGCCTGAGGATATAAAAAAAGAAATTAATGCCAAAAATTTTGGTTTTATGTTTGCACCAAATTATCATAGTGCAATGAGATTTGTAGGACCTGTAAGAAAAAAAATTGGAAAAAGAACCATTTTTAATATGATTGGTCCATTAAGTAATCCAGCTCTTGTAGAGAGACAAGTTGTGGGTGTTTTTGATAGAAAATTATTAAAAATTTTTGCAGAAGGACTTAAAAATTTAAATTTAAAATTCGCTTGGATAGTAAATAGCGAGGATGGATTAGATGAAATATCTCCATATGCAATCACTAATGTTATTCAATTAAAAGATGGTCAAATATCTGAAATAAAAATAGATCCAAATGCTTTAGGTGTTAATGCAGATAATTTTAAAAATCTAGTGGGTGATGATGCAAAATTTAATGCTGATAAGATGATTGAAATATTTAAAGGTAAAGATAATGACTTTTCAAAAGCAGTTTGTTTAAATGCTGCAGCAGGTTTAATTGTTGGAGAAAAATTTTCAGAATTTTCTGAAGCATATAATTACACAAGAAAATTTATCCTTTGTGGAAAAACTTTTTTACATCTAGAAAAAATTCAAAATGTCTGAAAATATACTTCAAAATATAATTCAAAAGAAAATTGAAAAAGTTGATAAATTAAAAAAATCCCTAGATCTTAAAACTTTGGATGAATTAATTAATAAAAACAACAGCTATATTAATTTTAAAGAGAAAATAGAAAATAATATAAAAAATAATAAAACTTCAATTATTGCTGAAATTAAAAAAGCAAGTCCTTCAGCGGGTATAATAATTGATGATTATAATCCTGTAGATATTGCTCAGATTTATTTAAATAATAAAGTAACTTGTCTTTCAGTTTTAACCGAAGAAGATTATTTTTTAGGAAATTTAATTCACATCAGTAAAATAAAAGATAAAATTAATTTACCTGTATTGTGTAAAGATTTTTTTATCGATAAATTTCAAATACCTTTAGCAAAAAGTTATGGCGCTGATGCTATTTTAATTATTTTAGCCGGGGTTTCGGATGATCTTGCTTCTGAATTATATAATGAAGCTATGAAATATAATATGTCAGTTATTGTTGAAGTTCATACAGTAGAAGAAGCGAAAAAAGCTTTAAATTTTAAAGATGCATTAATTGGAATAAATAATAGAAATTTAAAAACTCTTAAAACTGATATAAATACAACTTATGATATTTATGATGTTATAAAAAATCATAAAGGTCCTTTAATATCTGAAAGCGGAATTAAAAATAAAGAAGAGTTGTTAGAACTAAATAATAAAACATCAATTAACACTTTTTTGATTGGTGAATCACTTTTGAAAAATTTAGATAAAAATTCTATTTTTTCTGTTTTATAGCTAAATAAAGCCCTATTTTACTTGTTTTTTTTAGTATTGTTAATTTAAAAGAACTTTTATAGAACATTATTTGTACGATATTTGTTCTTATGCTAACAAAAAAACAAAAAAACCTGCTTTTATTTATCAACAAGAAGTTGAGAAGTTCTGGCGTCTCTCCTTCATATGAAGAGATGAAACAGTCTCTTAATTTAAAATCTAAATCAGGTATTCACAGGTTGATTAGTGCTTTAGAGGAAAGAGGTTTTATTAAAAGATTAGCTCACAAAGCAAGAGCTTTAGAGGTAATTAAATTACCAGAGACCGCTTCTGCAAATGATATTTATAATAGCTTTTCACCAAGTGTAATTAAAGGTGGATTAGATGAAGAACAAATTAATTCTGATGAAATTGAAGTACCAGTTCTTGGAAAAATTGCTGCAGGAACGCCTGTAGAAGCAATACAAAATGAAGTTTCTAGAATTCCCCTGCCAAATAATTTAGAAAAAAATGGAGATTACTTTGGATTGAAAGTTCAAGGTGACTCAATGATAGATGCAGGTATTCATGAAGGTGATACAGTGATTATAAAAAGAACTGACACTGCCGATAATGGTAAAATTGTTGTAGCATTGATTGATGAGCATGAGGCTATGTTAAAAAGAATTCGAAAAAAAGGCAAAGTTGTAGCCCTTGAAAGTGCCAATAGAAACTATGAAACTAAGATTTTTGGACCTGATAGAGTAAAAGTTCAAGGAGTTTTAGTATCTTTATATAGAAACTTCTAAAAAAATAGTCTAAACAACATTGATGTCTAAAGTAGCAACACGTTTTGCACCGTCCCCTACTGGGGCTCTTCATATTGGTGGAGTTAGAACTGCATTATTTAATTGGTTGTTCTCTAAAAATCAAAAAGGAACTTTTCACCTAAGAATAGAAGATACTGATAAAGAAAGATCCAAAGAGGAACACAAAATACAAATTATTAAATCATTAAAGTGGATAGGCATTGAGCATGATGGAGATGAATATATTCAGTCGCAAAAAATAGAAGATCACATTAAAATTGCTTATGAATTATTAAAAAAAGGCAACGCATATAAATGCTACTGCTCTGCTGAAGAGATAGAGGAACAAAAAAAAAGAGCTAGGCAAAAAAAGATGCCATATATTTATAATAGAAAATGGAGAGACGCTGATGAAAAAGATGCTCCTAAAGGTATTAAACCCGTAATTAGATTTAAAAGTAAAATAGAGGGAAATTCTAAACTTAATGATTTAGTTCAAGGAAATGTT
>NZ_JBNAIL010000019.1:0-37276 GCF_052048195.1 Candidatus Pelagibacter sp. HIMB123
CATATAATTAGAGGAGATGATCATAAGATAAATACTTTTAAACAAATACAAATATACCAAGCAATGGGTTGGGATGTTCCAGAATTTGCACATATTCCACTAATTCATACTATTGAAGGTAAAAAACTTTCAAAAAGAGATAATGCCTCAACTTTGGATGATTACTCAAAAATAGGAATAATGCCTGATGCATTAAGAAATTATTTACTTAGATTAGGATGGTCATATCAAGATAAAGAAATATTTACTCTAGAAGAGAGCATTGAACACTTTAATTTAGCAGGTATTGGAAAATCACCATCAAAACTAGATATGAGTAGAATATTATCAATGAATGAGCATTATATAAAAACAATCGATGAGAACGATCTTTATCAATGTCTAGATGAATATTGTAAAATTTATAAGGAAGAAATTAAAAATGACAAAGAAACAAAAGTTAAATCCTCATTATCATTTTTAAAAAATAAGGCTAAAACATTAGAAGATATTTACAATAATTCAAAATTCATCATAAATGATGAAGTTAACTTCAATGAAGATGATATTAAATTAATAGATGATAAAGCTAAAAAAATTATTTCAGAATTTATTAAAGAATTATCATCTATTTCAAAAATAAATAAGGAAAATTTAGAGCCTGTAGTAAATAATTTAATAAAAATAAATGATACAAATTTTAAAGGTGTCGGTCAGCCTATACGAATTGGTTTAACAGGATCAAAATTTGGTCCTGGATTATATGATATAGTTATAGCTCTTGGTAAAGAAGAAGCTTTAAAAAGACTAGCTAAGATAATTTCTTAAAACTAAACAAGCCTCTTCAGATGAAGAAGTTTTAGATCTAATTCCTTCTAATGTTTTTGAACAATCAGATAATTGTTTTTTGATAAGATCAGGGTTTTTTAAAAGATAAATTACAGATTTATAGATTTCATCAGCATTACATTCATTTTGTAACAATTCAGGAATTACTTCACGATTATTAATAATATTAATTATATTTGCAAATTTAACATTAACTAACATTTTAAATATCATAAAATTTATAAAACTGAGTTTATAAATAATTATAGACGGTATATTTGAGCTAGAAATTTGTAATGAAACTGTACCTGATTTAGATACGGCAAAAACAGAATTAGATAAAATTTTAGATTTAATACTTTCATCTGAAACGACATCAACGTTTTCAATATTAAATTTTTTAATTTCTGACAAAATTAAATTTTTATTTTCATCGGTTGCATGAAAGTAAAAATAAAAATCATTATGTTTTTTGTTCATTAGTTTTATAAAATCAATCAAAATATTTAATAATGCATCTGTTTCAGATTTTCTACTTCCAGGAAAAATTGATATAATTTTTTTATTTTTAGGAATTATATTTTCAATAATTTTTTTATTAACTTCATTATGATTCTCAATTAATGGATGTCCAACAAAAGTATTATTTATATTTTCTTCATCAAAATATTTTTTTTCAAAATCAAATAATAAAAGAATATGATCAATAAATTTTTTTATTTTTTTTACTCTATTTTTTCTCCATATCCATACTTGGGGAGCTACATAGTGAATTGTTTTGATATTATTATTAATTTTTTTTACTCTCTCTGCAACTCTCATAGTAAAATCAGGACTATCAACAGAAAATAATATATCAGGATTAAATTTTATTATTTCATTAACAGTATAGTTGATTTTATTTCTAATTTTAAATAAATTTGATAAAATACTCGTAAAACCTAAGTAGGTTATTTCATTTAAATTAAAAATACTTTCAATTCCTAATTTTTTTAAATGATTTCCACCAACAGATGAATATTCAATATTAGAATTTTGAGATTTTAACTTAGAAATAACTGTTGAAGCTAGTTTGTCTCCAGAAGGCTCACCAGTAAGTATAAATATTTTTTTCATATAATATTAATAAATATCTTGTTTTTATTAGCAAATTTAATGCATTCAGGTTTATCTAGAAAAATATTTTTTTTAGATTGCAAAACTACACCACGCAATCCATATTTTTTCGCATCCTTAAAAGTTTGTAAACCAATTGTTGGCAAGTCCATTCTCAAATCCTGTTTTTTTTTCGGTAATTTAATTAAAATACCATCTGATTTTTTCTTTAATTTTGATAACATTTTTTTTGTACCCTCTTTTCCTTCTTTAGCTAAAATTTTATCTCCTTTAACTACTAAAGCTTGAATGTGGTCTAAACTTTTGGTTTTATTAAAAAAAAATTTCCCTTTTTTAATTGATATTAAGTCTTGTTTATTAGGTTTTAGTTTAGTGTAACAACCTTTCTTTAAAGATAGTTCTGGGTTAAAAAATATAGAACTAATGACTTTTATTCCTTCATTATTTAAAATTTTTATTATTGATTTAATTATAGCTGCATCACCTATTTTAGCGGCTCTGATTACACTTGGCATATAATAAATACCTTTAAAATCTAATCTTAATGAGGAAAAATTTGGTTTTGAAATTTTGCCTGCAAATAAAACTCTTTTGCATTTCTTTTGTTTGATTAAATCTATAATTGCCCCAAATCTTCCAATGCTTGTTCTAAAAGAATTCTTCTCTTTGTTAAATTTATTATTTTTTGAAAAATCTATAATGAAATATTTTTTTTTTTGTTTTTTTATTTTACCAAGAACTATTTCTGAAAAATCTGTATCACCTAAAAATAAACCTATCATTTTATTTTGAAAATGGAGTGCAAATTGGTCTTTTTTTGTCTTTTTCTATAAATCCAATAACTTCTATCACTAACTCATTGCTTTTAAAATCTTTCGATAAATTATTTAAATTCTCTGTTAAATTTTCATTTTTAAATATTTCTTTGTACGCATCACTTAAAATCATTATTTCTTTATTTGGAATATTTTTTCTTCTTAAACCTATTAAATTCAATCCCTGTAATACACTTCTGTTGCCATGTGCTATTCCATATGGAATTATATCTCTTACTACACCACACATACCTCCAATCATTGCTGATTTACCTACTCTAGTAAATTGCTGAACAGCTGAATTACCCCCAATAATAGCATTATCGTCTATATGTGCATGACCTCCTAACGGCACATTATTAGCTAAAATTACGTTGTCTCCAACAAAACAATCGTGAGCAATATGTGCTGAAACCATAAACAAACAGTTGTCACCAACTTTTGTTAACCCACCACCACCTTTTGTTCCTGGATTAATAGTAACATATTCTCTAATTTTATTATTGTTACCAATCTCCAACTTTGTTTCTTCACCTTGAAATTTTAGATCTTGTGGATCGTTTCCTATTGATGCAAATGGATAAATTTTATTATTTTTTCCAATTTTAGTATTCCCTGTAATATTAACATGTGATTGAATCTCTGTTTCTTCATCTATTTCAACATTTGGACCAATTACAGAATAAGGACCAATTTTTACATTTTTTGAAATCTTAGCATTAGAATCAATAATAGCTGTTTTATCTATCATTTATTATCTCTTAAAAATTCTCTAATATTTTTTGCTGGATAACCCATAACTTTTTTGTTGTCAGGTATATCTCTTATGACACCAGAGCCACCGCCTATTTCTACATTGTTTCCAATTTTAAGATGTCCTGATATTCCAGCTTGACCGCCTATTTTAACATTATTACCAATTATGGAGCTACCTGCTATACCGACTTGACCGGCTATAATAGAATTTTCACCAATTTTAACATTATGAGCTATATGTATTTGATTATCTAAATAAGTGTTTTTTCCTATTACTGTATTAGACATAGAGCCTCTATCTATAGTTGCTCCACATCCAATTTCACAATTATCCTCAATTAAAACTATTCCAATATGTGGGTATCTTAAATTTTTATTTTTAACAGGAAAGAAACCAAAACCATGTTTACCAATTACACAATTATCTAATATTTTAACATTATTTTTTATTAGAGTATTTCTGATAACGTTATTTGATCCGAGAGAACAATTGTCTCCAATAATTACGTTTTTTTCTATAATTGTATTATGTCCAATTTTGCAGTTATTGCCAATTGAAACATTATCTCCAATTAAAACATTTGTACCAAAAATAACTTTGTTTTTTAAATTAGTATTCTCTATAACTTTTGCTGTTTTATCAAAATCATCATTTATCGATTGTGGATAAAATAAAGAAGTAATTTTTGAAATAGAGACTAACACATTATCAACAACAACAGCCAAACAAGATTTAGGTAATTCATTTTTTAACAATTCAGTTGTTAAGCAAAATGATGCTTTCGTTTTTTTCGCTATATTTTTATATTTTTTACTATGAAAGAAAGTTATTTCTCCCTCTTTCGCTGAAACTAAATCATTAATGTCTGTAATTTCTTTATCAATTTCTATTTTAATTTTACTGGAATTAACTAAAGATATTATTTCAGAAAATCTATATGGACCATGATTTTTAAAGAAAGGATTAACCATAATTGCTTTTACCAAAGCAAAATAATATTACCTATCAAGAATTGTTGCTATTTATTTCCTATCAACGATGGTTGCTGACCATATTGCGTCAGCCATTTTTTTATTTTCTACAAATGCCTCACCCTTATATTTCCAAACTCTTCCATGTGATCTTATTGCCTCAATTTTTAAGATCAAATCACAATCAGGTATAACTGGATTTCTAAACCGAGCTTTTTCTACACCCATTAAAAAGACAAGTTTATTTTCATATGTTGATTTATCAAGACCTGAAGCAGTAAGAGCGGCTGCGGCCTGACCAAAAGATTCAACAATAAGAACTCCGGGCATAACAGGATTATCTGGAAAATGACCTTGAACAAAAAAACTATCTTTTTTTACTTTTACTAATGCTGTAGCAGAAAAGAGTTTTTTAATATCATATAATTCATCAATTAATAGCATCGGCTCTCTATGAGGTAATAGATTTCTAATTTGATCTTTATTAAGTCTATCCATGAATTTAACCTTTATTAATTAATAACATTATATCATTTGTAATATCTTTATCACCACTTCCAATAAATATTTGTTTTTTTTCAAGAACTATATCTATGGAATTATTTTCCATATAATTTTGTATTATTGGATTTATTTTCTTTAAGAAATTCGTTAATTTTTGTTCTTTTAATATTTTAAAATCTGTTAAAAGTTTTTCTTTTTCTAATCTAAATTTTTCTACATCTTCATTAAATACCTTAATATCTTTTTTAAGTTTTTCTTCTGAAGATATGTTTTTGGTTTGGTTGATTTTATCTTTACGTTCTTTTATAGCTTTCTCTTTTACTTCTAATAATTTAATATTTTCTTTGTTAACCTTATCTAATTCTTTAAAAATAATTTTTCCAAAGTTTGAATTGTTAAGTAGGTAATCAATATCTATAAAAACAACTTTTTCTACTGCAAATGCTCCAGATATATTAAAAAAAATTATAAATAAAATTAAAAATTTTTTTTTTATAAAAAACATTAAAAAGTTGTTCCTAAATTAAATCTAAATGTTTCTTCAGCATCTGTGTCTGCTTTTGTAATAGGTTGAGCAAATGTAAAACTTAAAGGTCCAACAATGGTGAAATAGTCAACTCCGATACCTATAGAGCTTCTTAATTTGCTAGAATCATCCAAAGAACTATCATCAACCCCCCAAACATTTCCAATATCAACAAATGAGCTTACACTAATATTTTCTAAGTTTGGTAGAACCTGTGGCAATGTTGAGCTTAAATTTAACGTAGTGTAGTAGTTTCCTCCTATATAATCAGATCCATCTTTTGGTCCTACTTTACCCTTAACAAAACCTCTTAGCCTTTTTTGAGGAATGTATAATCTCTCTGATAATTTTATATCATCTCCAGTTAGTGAATTAGCTGAACTCAATGAAAATGATAAAGATGAAATATTATTTTCGTAAAGTTCTGAGTAAACTTTATAATTATAAAAATTAGTAAGTGTATTGGTATCACTTATAATTGGCATATCTATAGAATAAAAACTTCTAAAACCATCGTTAGTTTGAAATTTTTGGTTCCTCTTATCATAATCAAAATTTAGCCCTACATATGTATCAAAATAATCTCCTTCTTGTTTTTTTTGTCTTGCAGAAGCTGAGGAACTTGTTGAAATATCCTCAATAAATGAAGAAGCCTCAAGACCTAAGCTAAAATCTTCTAAATATTCAAATTTAGTTCCAATTAATCCACCAATTTTCTTTGATTTATAACCAAAATCAGTCAATCTATCAATTTCAGAAGCTCTTATTCCTAAATTTGCAGATTTATCTGTATTATTTATATTTGGATTTCGAAGATCAAAATTTCCAACAATTTTATCAGAACCTACTGAAAGATTTGTTTCTACTTTAAGACCTTTGCCTAAATAATTATTTTCTTTAATGCCAAATTCGATTACCTCACCATCAGTACCAAAACCTGCGCCTGCCATTATTTCACCTGTAGGCTTTTCTTCAACAGTAATATTAATTATTTTTGTTTTATTAATATCATCATCGATAATTTGAGATTCTACATTTTTAAAAAAGTTTAACGATTTTATTTCATTTATACTCTTCTTAGCTAAAATTTCATTATAAGGATCCCCTTCATCTATGTAGAATTGATTTCTTATTACATTTTCTCTAGTGATATTATTTCCAAAGATATTTATTTTTTTTATAAAATATTTTTCATTTTCGTCAATTTTGAAGGTTAAATTAATTTTATCATCTACTATATTTTCAATGACATTTGCAGAAATAGACTCGTATTGTTCACTGATTGCAATTTTATCAATTTCATTTAAAATTTTTTCAACATAATTTATTGAGTATGGTTTGTTTTTTAAACTTTTGAAAGTGGTATTAAGATTTTCAAAATTTGAAGTTTCAAAATCAATTGGTAAATCTAAATTCAAGTTATCAAAATAAAATTTATTTTTAGCATCTATATTAAAAATTACTTCAAACTCATCATTGTTGATCAGTTTTGCATAAGATGATTTAATATCAACATCGTAATAACCTTTATTTAAATAAAAATTTCTAAGCAAGCGTGTGTCAAAATTAATTAAATTTTCATTTAAATATTTCTTACCTGATATAATTTTCCAAAATTTGTATTCCTCGCTTGCAATAAGACTTTTTAGCTTACTATCCTTGAAAATTTTATTGCCTATGAAAGTAATTTTTTTAATTTTTGCTTTTTCACCAAGATTAATTTTAAAAATTAAATCTATTTTATTGTCATCAAGATCAATTAAATCAATGTCTACTCCTGCAAAATAATAGCCAAGATCTCTCAGGGATGATATAATTTGTGACTTAGTTTCTTTTAACAATATTTCATTGTAAGAAGATCTTGCTTTTATATTTAAATCCTTAAGGATTTTTTCTTTTAATGTATTTGATTTAATTCCATCGAAAGTGATATTTTCTATAATTGGATTCTCTTTTACTAAAATTGTTAGATTGTTTTGAATAAGATTGATCGATACGTTTTCAAAAAAATTACTTTCATATAAAAATTTAAGAGAATTATTGATATCATTTTTATCAAGATCTGAACCAATTTTAATTTTAGAAAACATTAGAATTGTTTCATCTGCAATTCTCTCATTGCCTAATATCTCGATACTTTTGACAATTTCAGTGCTAGCTGACTTCAAAAATAAGAAATATAATAAGATTGTAAAATATAGTGATTTGGTGATCTTTTTTAACATTTTAAGATTTATATACTTTTTTTAATGTTTTTAAATGCACATATTTGTTCAAATTGATTATATCTTGAATTTTATATGGATTTATTTTTTTGAATTTAACAAATTTCTTATCATTAGCCATCTTTAAAAATATTTTTTGAATTTCCATAAAACTAATTTTATTTTTTAAAAATAAATCTACCAAAGTGTCATTAATTGAAACAATTATGGTGAAGTAGAGAGAATGATTTTTAGGTAAGCTAGATAATATTTTTGTGATCGGATATCTTTTGTAATTTAATTTGATTAAATTTAAATTATTCAACTTATTCACATTAATTTTATTAAATTTAAAATTTGAATGTGCCTTACTATATAAAGTATTAAATATGGGAATTGCCATTGTTGTATCGTGTGCAATTATTTTTATTAAACCATTTTTAAATTTAATTATTGCATGAATATATGATTTTGGATGAATTAAAATATCGATTTTATTTAATGGGATATTAAATATATTTTTTGCTTCTATAACTTCATAAACTTTATTAATCATAGTAGCAGAGTCGATTGAAATTTTTCTTCCCATTTTCCAATTTGGATGATTGATTGCGTCACGAACTTTAATTGATTTAAATTTATTCAATGGAGTTTTGTAAAATGGACCTCCAGAAGCAGTAATAAAAATTTTTTCTATATCTTCATTATTTGAATTTTTTAATCCATACCATAAAGAAAAATGTTCTGAGTCAACTGGTATAAATTCAGTTTTATTTTTATTTAACTCTTTTTTTATTAAATTCCATCCACATATAATTGATTCCTTATTAGCTATAGCAATTTTTTTTGTAAATTTAATAATTTTAATTGTTGGATCTAAGCCATCTAGACCAACTATTGAGCTCATAACATAGTCAATTTTTTGACTAAATATTAAATTTAAATCTTCAAAGGAGTTATAAATTTTAATATTTTTAATATTCTTTTTTTTTATTTTTTCGAAAGTTTTTTTATTTGATATAATAAGATTTTTGACTTTAAATTTTTTAGCCTGATTAAGTAATTTTTCATAATTTCTGTGTGCAGTCAAAAGTGTTATTTCAAAATTTTTTTTATCTTTTGCAACAATATCTAGCAGTGTTTTCCCTATTGAACCTGTGGAACCTAAAATTGCAATTTTTTTTTTCATATCTTAAAAATAAAAAAATTAGAAATTATCATTCCAAATGGTATAGCTAACAACATTCCATCTATTCTATCAAGTAAACCTCCATGACCTGGCAAAATATTACTAGTATCTTTAACTTTTGCTTTTCTTTTTAAAAATGAGATAAACAAATCCCCAATCTGACACAATAAAGATACTATAATTACTAACAAAATTAAATTGTATAGATCTATGAATAGTAACTTTAAATAGATGTTAAAAATTGGAACTAAAGCTAGTGAAAGAATGAAAGATCCAATTGAACCTGAAATTGTTTTATTCGGACTAATTTTAGTTAACTTTTTTCCTTTGAAAAATTTACCAAATAATAAACCACCCATATCAGAACAAATGCAAATAGAGAATAAAAATAATATTACCAATTTCAAATCATCTTGAGAGATACTAAAAAATATAATCAATGAAAATATTATTAGATAAAATAAACTTAAAATATTAGCCAATAATTTATAGAAAATATGTTTTTTATTTTTTTTTTTAAAAATTTTAGAATTTAATTTATTAAATTCAATCCATGAAATTACTGAAACAAGTATTAATGAAATTATTAGAATGAATGAATAACTAAAAGAAAGTACCAATAAAATAATTAGAAGAACAGAAGTGATTAATCTTTTTGTAAAATCTTTTAAAGTCATACATTTCCAAAATTTCTTTTTATAGATTTAAATTTTTTAATTATTCTATTGTAATCTTTCTTATTAAAATCTGGCCATAATTTTTTTTCAAAAAAAATTTCAGAATAAGCAATTTGCCAAAGTAAAAAATTACTTAGTCTTTGCGTATTCCCAGTTCTAATTAATATATCAGGATCAGGTATATCTTTTGTTTGAAGATAATTTTGAAAATTTTCTTCATTCAATTTTTTTTTACTTTTTCTGAATTTTTTAAATGCATTTAACAACTCTGATTTTGAACCATAATTTAGGGCTAGATTTATTTGCAGTTGTTTATTTTTTTTTGTTTTGTTTTCACATTTCACTAAAAGTTTATTTAACCTAGAGGAAAAATTTTTTATTCCAATTATTTTTAACTTTATATTTTGTTTGTTTAAGGCGTTTATTTTATCTTTTAAAAATATTTCGAGCAAATTAAACAAATAATTAATTTCTTTTTTTGGTCTTTTCCAATTCTCTGTAGAAAAGGCAAACAGTGTAAGATATTTAATTTTGTTTTTTACAGATTCTCTGATTATAGCATCTACGGATTTCAAACCAGCTTTATGTCCAGCATTTCTTGAGTTTTTATGTTTTAGTCCCCATCTACCATTACCATCCATGATAATGGCTACATGATTAAGATGGTTCATATTGTCATTATTTCTTTTTCTTTTGAAGACACCTTATCATCAACGGATTTAATGTGATTGTCGGTTATTGTTTGAACTTTTTTTTCAAAAGTTTTTTCATCGTCTTCTCCAATTTCTTTTGCTTTTAATAACTTTTTTAAATCTTCATTTGCTTCCCTTCTCACATTCCTGATTGCAACTTTGCATTTTTCTCCAATAGATTTTATTAATCTTTTAAGCTCCGTTCTTCTTTCCTCATTTAATTCTGGAACAGGCAATCTTATCAATTGACCATCTATTTGTGGATTTAAACCAAGATCAGATTTTTGAATAGCGGCATCAACTAAGGAAACATTATTCGCATCCCACACTTGAATATTTATCATTCTAGGCTCAGGTGTTGTGATACTTCCAACCTGATTTATTGGCATTTGTTGACCATAAACATCCACTTTAATTAGATCCAACATTGAAGCATTTGCTCTTCCAGTTCTTAGTGAAGTTAGTTCTTTTGAGAAAACCTCGATGGCTTTATCCATTTTAAGGCTGTATGATTTTTCATCAAACATTTATTCTCCAATCTTAATTCTATAAAACTCTTTTATCTTTAAATCAGCTATAGATAGTTCTTTTAACACATCTTGAACTTTTTTTTTTGGCTCCATAACCCATGCTTGAGTTAAAAGAGCATTTTCCTCCTTAAATTTATTCATTTTACCTAAGCTAATTTTTTTTGCAATATCATCAGGTTTTCCTGAATTTTTAAGTTCTTCAGTAACTAACTCCTGCTCTTTTTTTATTATTTCTTCATCTATCGAACCAGCCTCTAAAGCTAATGGATTTGAAGCAGCAATATGCATAGATAGCTGTTTGCTAAAGTTTTTAACAATATCTGAATTATCTTTAGTATCTAATGAAACCATAACAGCTAATTTTGCTACATTATCTTTTACAACAGTATGTAAATAATGATTGTTCATACCATTTGAATTTTGGATTGTTTTAGCTTTACCAATTGTAATTTTTTCACCAATTTTTGCAATCAATGCAACCAAATTATCATCAACTGTTTGGCCATTTTTCATTTTTGTTACTTTTAATTCTTCGAGGTTTGAATTGGTTTTGTTGTTCAGTTCACTTAATTCTTTTACAAAAGAAATAAAATCGTCATTTTTAGCAACAAAATCTGTTTCACAATTTACTTCAATAACTGAAGTTTTTGTGTCGTCTCCACTAACTACAACAACACCTTCTTTGGCATCTCTAGACATTTTTTTTGAAGCCTTTGAGATGCCTTTAACTCTTAAGATTTCAACTGCCTTATCTAAATCTCCATTTGACTCTTTTATTGCTAAGTTGCAATCTTTAAAACCAGCTCCTGTAACCTCTCTAAGTTTTTTTACCTTTTCTATATCACTCATTAGTTTAATTTCTCCTTATTTTCTTTGGAAAATTTTTTCTCTAATTTTTCTCTATCTAAATCTTGAATAGTTTTCGTATTATCTTCATCTTTAATTTGTTTTTTTTTTATTTCCTCAACAGGAGAAGATTTTTTGGCACTATTGATTGTTTCTTTAATTAAATTACAATAAAGATCAATAGCTCTTCTTGCATCATCATTACCTGGAATTGGATAGTCAATATTATCTGGATTCGAATTACTATCTAGTATAGCAATGATTGGTATCCCTAATTTTGAAGACTCAGCTATAGCAAGAGACTCGTAATTTGTATCAATAACAAATACTAAATCTGGAACTTTTTTCATCTCAGCTATTCCACCTAAAGATCTTTGAAGCTTATCTTTTTTAACGCTCATTTTTAAAAGTTCTTTTTTTGTAAAACCTCTGTTTTCAGCTACCAAATCAGTTTCTAGTTTTTTTAATTTCTTTATTGAATTCGAGATTGTTCCCCAATTGGTTAACATTCCTCCTAACCACCTGTAATTTACAAAGTATTGGTTCGTCTCTTTTGCAACCTCTGCAATAGCTTCTGAAGCTTGTTTTTTTGTTGATACAAATAAAATTTTTCCATTATTTGCAATAGTTTCATAAACTTTTTCCAAAGCTACTTTTGTTAATTCAAGAGTTTGGGTTAGGTCTATAATGTGAATAGAGTCTCTTTTTCCAAAAATATATTTTTTCATTTTTGGATTCCATCTTAAAGTTTTATGTCCAAGATGAACGCCTGCTTCTAATAATTGTTGTATTGTAACGTTAGGTATTTTCATATTTATTCCCGGTTAAGCCACCACAGTAATTTCCAATTAAGGACCGGAGGTATAAAACCAACAACTGTGTGCGTGTTAATTTAATTAAGGGACTATTTACAAATATTTACTATATTTAACAAGTGATTATTTAGTTAATTATTGCCTGAATTTCTTGATTTCTTAATAAATTTAATGCTTTTCTTTCTAATTTACGATTATTTTTTAATCTAAATTTAAGAGTATTATCTTCAGTCACTAAATTAATATTTACGACGGTTTTACCTTCATCATTCAAAATTTTAGATATTTTTTCAATCTGTTTTTCAGAATTTATCTTAAATAAAACCTTGTTTATAGGACTATTAAATAAATCTTTTAGTGAGGCTATTTTTTTGACATTAATCCTAGTAAGTCGATTTTCATCATTAGAGATATTTTTAAATAATGTTAAAATAAGAGATCTCCCTTCTTTTAAAATTTCTCTATTTAATTCTAAAACATCTGAGAAAATAAAAAGTTCGAACACACTTGATAAGTCAGTTAATTTCAAAACAGCATAAGAATTGCCTTTTGCTGTTTTTCTTTCTTGAACTTTTAATAATGTCGCAGCTATGTTTGATTCTTTTAAATCATTTGTTGAAACAAAATTTGAATAGTCTGTTATTTTATAATCATTAAAAATTTCTGTAAATTGATTTAATGGATGGTCTGAAATAAAGAACCCTACTGATTCAAATTCTTTTGATAATCTTTCTTCAAATTTCCAATCTTCAGTTTTAATTAAAACATCGTCTTGTATATTTTCATCCTCTGAGAATAAATCAATTTGGTTAGTAGATTTACTATCAAATATATTTTTATTTTTAGCTATGATTGCTGGAATAGAATTATATAAAGCCTGTCTATTTTTATTTAAATTATCAAATGCCCCTGCTTTAACTAAACCCTCTAGTTGAAGTTTATTTATGTCTTTTGGATTTGCTCTATTTATAAAATCGTGAAAGGACACAAATTTTCCATTTAAAATTCTCTCTTTAACTATATTTGATATTGCCTCATAACCAACAGCTTTTATTCCACCTAAAGCGTAATAAAATTTATCATCACTTGTTCTAAAATCTGCAAAACATTCGTTTATATCTGGACGAATAACTTCAACATTTAATCTTTTTAATTCTTCATAAAACTCACTTAACTTATTTTGATTAGATATATCCATAGTCATTGATGCTGCAATAAATTCTTTTGGATAATATGTTTTTAAAAATGCAGTTTGATATGAAATAATTGCATATGCAGCTGCATGACTTTTATTAAAGCCATATTCTGCGAATGGTTCAATTTTTAAAAAAATTCCAGCAGCAACATCTTTTGATATTCCATTTTTAACAGCTCCAGCAATAAACCCTTGTTTTTGTTTTTCAAGTTCTGCCCGTTTTTTTTTACCCATAGCCCTTCTTAAAAGATCGGCTTGACCTGCTGTAAATCCTGAAAGTTTTTGTGCAATTTGCATCACCTGTTCTTGATAAATAATAACTCCATATGTTGGTTTTAAAATATCTTCTAGAAGTGGGTGTAAATAATCTGGTTTTTGTTTTCCATGTTTACAGTCATTATATGTTGGAATATTGCTCATTGGTCCTGGTCTGTATAGAGCAACTAAAGCAATAATATCTTCGATGTGATTTGGTTTCATTTGAATTAAGGCTTCTCTCATACCAGCACTTTCAATTTGGAATAAACCAACTGTTTTACCTGTTGACATTAAATCAAAAACTTTTTGATCTTCGTAACTTATTTTTTCTATATCAAAATCTTTAATTTTTTTTCTTACAAGTTTTTGTGTATTGTTAATTACTGTAAGTGTTTTTAAGCCTAAAAAATCAAATTTTACTAAACCTGCATTTTCTGCTGAGTACATATCGAATTGAGTAGATGGTAATAATAAACCTGCAGAAACATCTTTGTACAGAGGAACAACTTGTGTGAGTTTTTTATCCGCTATTACTACTCCAGCGGCATGTGTAGCAACATTTCTATTAAGACCTTCCAATTTTAGTGAGAGATCAGTAAGTTTCTTTACCCTTGGATCATCATTTATGAGTTTTTGTAATCTTGGCTCCCCAGCAATGCACTGAGTTAAATTTTGCGGTCTAGATGGATCAAAAGGAATCATCTTAGATATGCTGTCAACAAATCCATATGCTAATCCCAAAACTCTTCCAACATCTCTAATTACCATTCGTGCTTTTAATTTACCAAATGTTATAATGTGAGCTACACTGTCTTTATATTTTGTAGTTAGATACTCAAAAACTTGATCTCTTTTATCCTCGCAAAAATCTATATCAAAGTCTGGCATTGAAATTCTATCTGGATTTAAAAATCTTTCAAAAATAAGATTAAATTTTATTGGATCAACGTCTGTAATTGATAAACACCAAGCTACTAATGAGCCAGCACCTGAGCCTCTTCCAGGTCCTACAGGTATATCATTATTTTTAGCCCATTTAATATAGTCTGCAACTATAAGAAAATAACTAGAATATTTCATTTCTATAATAATAGAAAGTTCATGATTAAGTCTGTTCTTATATTCTCTATAAGAATTGTTATTTTCTAAATCTTCTTCACTTAAATTAAAGATCTTATTGAACTTGACTTTTAATCCCTCTATGGAATCTTTTTTTAAAATTTCATCTGCATTTCCATCTTTATCACTACTAATATTAGGCAATATTGGGTTAGAAAATAACGGTCTATAACTGCATCTTAATGGAAAATTATAATTATTTTCTAAAGCTTCAGGTAAATCAGCAAATAATTCAGACATCTCAGAGTTAGTTTTTAAATAATGTTGGTCAGTAAATCTTAATCTGTTTTTTTCATTTACATATGTTTTGTTTCTAATGCAAATCAAAGCATCATGGGCTTCATGCATTTCTTTATCTAAATAAAAAACTTCATTAGTTGCAATAATAGGTATTTCCAAATCTAAGGATTTTTTTAAATTAAATTTTTCAAATCCAATTTCATTTTGATCATTATGTCTTTGAATCTCTAGGTAAAATCTGTCATCAAAAGCATTTTTAATTTTATTATAAAGCTGATCAATTTCGCTAAACTTTCCTTTATCAAATAATTTACCAAATAAACCAAAAACAGTTCCTGAAAATACGGCAACTCCTGTGGAATTGCTTAATAATAATTCAAAATCTACATGTGGATCTGACAATTCATCGTTTTCCAAATACGATAAAGATGAAAGTTCTATAATATTTTTATATCCAACTTCATTTAAAGCAAACAAAGGGAGTAAACCTGTTGTCTCACCAATTTTAAAATTAATTTGAGTTCCGATTACTGGTTGGGTACCAGATTTTGAGATCTTTTCAGCAAATTCTAATGCACCGCATAAATTTGAGGTATCACACAAACCTAAGGATTTAATTTTATTTTTCTTAGAATATTCCTGTAAATCATCAATTCTAGCAGCACCTTCACAAATTGAATATTGCGTATGAATTTTTAAATGATTAAAATTTTGTGAGACAGATTCAGGCATTAGATGATTTTATACTACCATCTCTCATCTCCAATAGATAATCTGCTTTTTTTGCAAAAAATCTATTATGAGTTGCAAATATAATTATTCTGTCTGATCTTTTTTGATTGTTCAAAAGTTTAAAAATATCTTTAGCCGTATTCATGTCTAAACTACCAGTTGGTTCATCAGCTAAAATAATTTGAGGATCATTAATAATTGCTCTTGCTATTGCTACTCTTTGAGCTTCACCACCAGACAGTTGTGAGGGGAAATGATTTAATCTATTTGAAAGTCCAACTTTTTTTAATAATTTTACAGCTTTAGATAATGCTAGTTTTTTGTCATTATTAACAGATAGAGCAGCAAAATAGACATTTTCTAGTGCTGTAAAATCAGAAAGAAGATTGTTTTCTTGGTAAACAATACCTATTTTTTTTGCTCTAAATAAATCATTTTTTTCATTTTGACTTAAATTTATCTCATTATTATCAAACTTAATCGTACCAGATGTTGGTTTGTCGATTAATGAAATTAAATTTAATAACGTCGATTTTCCAGATCCAGAGGGACCCATTATAGCATAAATTTTGCCTAACTTAAATTTTCTAGACAGTCCTCTTAAAACGTTAATTTTTTTTTCACTAGTAAAACTTTTTCGTATATTAATTAATTCTAAAAAATTATTCATACTTTAATGATTTTATAGGGTCCATATTTGCAGCTTTAAGCGCTGGAAATATAGAAACTATTATTGTTATTAATATTGAACAGATTGTTATAATTACTATAGAACTAATATTTATTTCTGAGGGCATCTTGCTTAAAAAATATATTTCCTCTGGAAATAAACTAATATTAAAAGTAGTGCTTAAAAATTGTCTAATGTTTTCTACATAAATTGAGAATGTTACACCTAAGAATATTCCAAAAATTGTTGCCAATGTCCCTATTGTTACCCCTACTAGGAAAAATATTTTTACAATTGATTTATTTAAAACTCCAATAGATTTTAATATTGCAATATCTCGAGTTTTATTTTTAACTAAAATTGTTAAACCTGAAATTATATTAAAAGCAGCGACAATAATAATTAAAGATAAAATAATAAACATCACATTTCTCTCAACTTTAAGTGCTGAAAATAATGAGCTATTCATGTCAGCCCATGTATATACAAATGCATCAGGGTATAGTTTCATCAGTTTTTCTTTATGATTTTCTATATTTTTTGGATCTTTAAAATAATACTCGGTAAATCTATCATTTTTATTTTTGTCAAAAAAATCTTCTAAAGTGTTTAAATTTATATAAGCAATATTTTCATCATATTCTGATAATCCACTTTCAAATATTGAGGTTATAAGAAATAATTTTTGCTTTGGTAAAGACCCAACTAAGGTTTGAACTCCTGAGGGTGAAGTAATTGAAACCTCTTCTCCAATATCTAATTGTAAGATATTGCTTAAATCTCGACCAATAGAAATTGTATTTCCATTTAAATTTTTAGAACCAAAAAAACTATCATTATTTGAAATTTCAAGATCTTTAAAATCTTTTTCCAAATAACCTTTTAGCAAAACTCCTTTGGTGCCATTCTTGTGAAAAATAACTGCTTCTCCTTCGTTTGATAAAACGCCTTTAGCAAAATCTTTATCTGACAAAGAAGCTAACGGTTTATCATAAGGTTTGACAACCGCATGAGCATTAAAGCCAACTATCTTGTCAATTAATTCAGTTCTAAATCCATTCATGACTGACATTACGATGATAAGAACTGCAACTCCAAGACTTATACCAATAAAAGAAAAAATTGATATAAGATTCAAAAAACCATCTTTTTTTCTGGCTTTTAAAAATCTAAAAGTAATTTCTTTTTCTAAAATAGAAATCAAATTGAATTTTTTCGTTTAGTTATAATTTCAATAATTTTACCTAGTGGTAAATTTTGAGTTTCTTCACCAGTTTCTTTAAACTCTAATAAATCACCTTCGCTTTTCTTACCAATAATAATTTGATACGGGGCTCCAATTAAATTCATTTTTTTAATTTTAGATGAAAAATTTTCATCTGTATCATCAATGATTGCATCGATATTATTTTTGAGTAATTCTTTATTAATATTATTTGCTTTGTCTAAAGCTGATGTGTCATTTTTATTTATCATAGGTATTATAGCAATATCATAAGGAGCAACAGACAATGGCCATTTCATGATTTCATTTTTGTCATCATATTTTGCCTCAATTATAGCCCCTACTAACCTTGATACACCAATTCCATAAGAACCCATTTTAACAAAATCTTTCTTTCCCCCTGGTAAATCAACTGATGCACCCATTGGTTTTGAATACTTGTCACCAAAATAAAATATATGACCTACTTCGATACCTTTTGTAATCAATTGATTTTCCTTAGAAACAATTTTTTCAAACTCTTCTTTATTAAACTTTTCATCAGTTACAGCATAAAACTGTTCATATTTTTTTCTCATACTTTCCAATGATTTTTTTTCTAGTTGGGTATCATCACTATCAAGATCGAATATTCTTTTATCTGTGAAAATTTTACTTTCACCTGTATCTGCAAGAATAATAAATTCATGAGACAAATTTCCACCGATAGGTCCTGTGTCTGCAGCCATAGGTATTGCTGTCAAAGATAATCTTTTAAAAGTTCTCAAATATGAAAGAAAGAATTTATTATAAGAATAAAAAGCTTCTTCATCTGATACATCAAATGAATAGGCATCTTTCATATAAAACTCTCTACCACGCATAATTCCAAATCTAGGTCTAATTTCATCTCTGAACTTCCATTGAATATGATACATAAGTTGTGGGAGTGATTTATAAGATTTTATTGAAGATCTAAAAATTTCAGTAACTTGCTCCTCATTGGTTGGTCCATATAACATTTCTCTATTTTGACGGTCGGTTATTCTTAACATCTCTTCGCCATAATCGTCATAACGACCACTTTCTTTCCAAATTTCACTGGACTGAATTGTTGGCATTAATATTTCTTGAGCTCCAATTTTGTTTTGTTCTTGTCTGACAACGTCTTCTATTTTTTTCATTACCTTAAAACCTAAAGGTAGCCATGAATAAATTCCTGCAGAGGCTTGCTTAATCATGCCTACTCTCAGCATTAATTGATGAGATTTAATTTTTGCTTCTGAAGGATTATTTTTTAATATTGGTATAAATGAATTTGATAAAAGCATCTTAATTAATCATATTTCTTAAATTTAAATATTCAAATTTAATTAATAAGTAAATTATTATGAAAATGACAGTAGTAATTCCCGTACAATAAAGGAATTTTTTCAGCATTTTTGGATTTTCAGGTGAGCCAGGATCCTCACCATCAATTTTTACAGTCTTTGTTCGATTCACATCAATAGGTAGAATAGCAAAAAAAACTATCCACCATATAATTATATAGATAATAGCTAAGCCTGTTGCGCTCATTAAATTCTTACTAAATTGATATTGGTAAAAGGTTTTTTCCCTGTTCTCTCTTTAGAAAACTTTCTGCAAGCAATTTTTAATGCATCAATTAGATTATGTTCTTGTTGTTTGCTTCCAATTTTAAAAGTTCTAGAGGTTTTCTCTATTTCCTCTTCTAATCCATAAACAAAATCATCTCGATCATCTACAGGTAAACCACGAAATGAAAGAATGGGGTTATTGTGTATATTACCTTTAGGTGTAATCATTATTGTTACCTCAAGATATCCATTAGCACTTAAATTTTTCCTATCTTTTATCGATTGTGAATCTGGATCAACGCTTACACTACCATCTAAATAAAGTCTGCCGCTCGGGGCCTTGTCATATACTTCAGGTTTTTCACCTGGATATAACTTAACAATATCACCATTTTCGACTTGAACTGGATGTGGCACTTGCATTTCTTTTGCAAAATTAATATGTTCTATCATATGCCTATGTTCACCGTGTACAGGTATTACACATCTAGGTTTTACCCATTGATACATCTCTTTAAGGTCTTCTCTGTTTGGATGACCAGAAACATGAACAAACTCGGTTTCTTCAGATATTACTTCTATTCCATCCTTAACAAGTTGGTTGTGAAGTTTATAAAGTTTTTTTTCATTACCAGGTATAATTTTTGAAGAAAAAATTACAGCATCACCTTTTTCAATAAAAACATCTGGATGAACATAACTAGAAATTCTCATCATTGCACCCATTGGTTCGCCTTGACTTCCAGTACATAAATACACAATTTTTTCTCTTGAAAAATTTTTAGCTTCTCTTGGATCAATTGGCTCAATTGTATTTTTTAAATATCCGCATTGACGTGCAGCTTTATAAATACGATGCATTGATCTACCAACTAAAGAGATTTGTCTTCCTGTTTTTTCTGCACAATAAAAAGCTGTCTCCATTCTAGCTACGTTGGAAGCAAATGATGTTATGATAATTCTTTTTTTTAATCTAGACATAACGTTTAACATATTTTTTCTTACATCTAACTCTGAACCTGATCTACCAGCGCTAAAAACATTTGTTGAATCGCAAATCATTGCGAGCACTCCTTCTTCACCAATTTCCTTTAATCTTTTTTCGTTTATATTGTCTCCAATCAAAGGATTTGGATCTACCTTCCAATCTCCAGTATGCAATATAACTCCTGCAGGAGTTTTTATTCTAAGTCCATTTGGTTCTAATATAGAATGCGTTAAAGTAATGTATTCAATTTCAAATGGATCCAGAGATACCTTTCCATTTAACTCAACAATCTGTAAATCATTAGTTATATCGATTTGTTTTTCTCTAAATTTTTCTCGAATTAATACAGCTGTAAAAGGAGTTGCAAAAATTTTACATTGTAATTTTGGCCACAGATGAGCAATTGCACCAATGTGATCCTCGTGTGCGTGTGTTAAAACTATTCCTAATAAATTATCTTTTCTTTCTACTATGAACCCAGGATCTGGATAAATTAAATCAACACCTGGAATTGTATCATCTGCAAATGTTACCCCTATGTCGACCATAATCCATTTATGATCACTAGGCTGTCCATAGCCAAACAAATTCATGTTCATGCCTATTTCACCTGATCCACCTAATGGACAAAATAATAGTTCATCTTTCATATTATTTAATTAATTTTGAAATCTTTATTAAACCTTTAATTGTAATATCTTGGTTGTGACTTGCTTTCGTTTTTATTGAGTTTTTAAATAAATGTGAAAATCCACCAGTAATAATTACTTTAAAAGATTTTCCGGTCTCCTTCTTAATTAAATTAATAATATTGTCAATTAAACCTGCATAACCCCAAAAAAAGCCCGATCTAACAGCGGAGATTGTATTTTTGCCAATGACTTTATTAATCTTTTTTAAATCTATTTTTGGAATCAAGGTTGCTTTGTCAGACAAAGTATTAAGAGACAATCTCACGCCCGGGGCAATAATTCCTCCAAAATAAGTATTTCTAATTAGTACATCGAAAGTTGTTGCTGTACCAAAATCTAAAATTATAAAATTATTTTTGTTATTCATTAAACTTATAGCATTAGTAATTCTATCTGAGCCTACCTGTTTATAATCTACTTTGATTTTTATAAGTGATTTTAAGTTTAATTTTTTAACCTCATAGCATTTTAGTTTAACTTTTTTTGATAAAAATTTGTTAATTATAGAAAATGTTTTTGGAACAACACTACAAAATAATATTTTTTCAATTTTATTTAATTGGATTTTATTTTTTTTAAATAAAATATTAAGCTGCCTGTTGTTTACAGATTTTGATAAAAAAGTAATTTTTTTTGAAATTTTATTATTTTTAGAAACAATACATAATTTTGTCTCTGTATTACCAATATCGCCTAGAATATACATTATTTAATTTTATACAATTTAGATAAATTTTTTTCAAAAAGTAGTTTTAGTTTATTTTCTACAATTAATTTACTAATACTTTTTTTAGTTACCTCTTGCAAGTTTGTGGCGGGATAATTCCTTATAATTGGATTTTTTTTAATATTTATACCTATACCTGTAATTAAAAATTTTTTATCTCTTACAAATATAACTTCTTGTAAAATGCCACTAATTTTTTTTTTATCAATTAATAAATCGTTTGGTTTTTTAAATAAAATTTTTTTACTTGTAAATGATGAGAGTGATTTTTTGACTAAAAGGCAATTGATTTTTGTTATAGTATTAATCGATAGTTTTGTTTTATTTAATTCATTGAAAAAAGAGATAAATAAATTTCCTTTTAATGATATCCATTTTCTTCCATACTGTCCTCTACCATTTGCTTGTGTTTCAGCAACAACCATACCTAAGTTGTATTTAGTTTCTTTGATAATTCTTATTGCAGTATTATTTGTGCTTTTAACTTTTTTAAATTTAAATTTTTTTAATTTCATCAAATAATATTAATTCTTGAAACAACTTCTATTAACTGACTTGGGAATATGAAGTATAAAAGAATTAATATCGTTGAAACTGTAAGTGAAAATTTTAACCATAAGCTATGATCCGTATCGTATTTGTCTTTTTCTTTATCAAAGTAAATTATTTTTATAATTCTTAAATAATAAAAAGCTGCAACCACGGTAGATAACAATCCTACTATAGCTAAGAAAAACATTGATTGTTCTAATACAGCTTTAAAAACATAAAACTTAGCAAAGAAACCTGCTAGAGGCGGAATGCCCGCTAAAGAAAAGAGTATTACAAGCAAACATAGAGATAATAGTGGATGGTTTTTTGATAATCCTGAGAGATCCTCAATATCCTCATAATATTGATCCTTTCTCCTTAACATCAATAGACAAGAGAAAAGAGCTAAATTCATAACTACGTATATTGAAATATAAATTATAGAACTTTGAATTCCTTCGTTAGAAGCTGTGGCTAGTCCTGCCAATGTGTAACCAATATGTCCAATAGAACTATAAGCAATTAGTCTTTTAATATTAGTTTGTCCTATTGCTGCAACAGCTCCAAAAACCATAGAAGCTATTGATAAGAAAATTATTATCATTTGCCATTGATCAATTAAATTTAGGAAAGGGACATATAAAAATCTTATAAATACAGTTAAAGCGGCAATCTTTGGTACCATTGTAAAAAATAAAGTTACAGTTGTTGGTGAACCTTCATAAACATCAGGTGCCCACATATGAAATGGAACTGCAGAAATTTTAAATGCTAAACCAACTAAGATAAATACAATTCCAAATGTTAAAACATATTCATTAGAATTTAATTGATTTGATATTACATCAAAATTGGTTGAGCCTGAAAAACCATAAACTAAAGAACATCCATATAATAATAATCCTGAAGATAGTGCACTCAAAACAAAATATTTCAAACCAGCTTCGGATGATTTTAGTTGATCTCTATTATATGTTGCTAGCACATAAAGAGCTAGTGATTGTAATTCTAAGCCCATATAAAAAACAATTAAATCATTTGAACTAATCATCACCATCATACCAAGAATAGAGCTCAAAATAAGAACTGGGTATTCGATATTGTATATTTTAAATGTTTTTAAATAGCTTGATGAAATAACTAAAACTAAAAAACCTCCAATTAAAGTTATAATTTTCATTAGTGAGGACATAGTGTCAATCACAACACTTTCATTAAACAAAGTTTCTCTACTAATCGAGAATGTTTCGTTTATTGTTATTATTGCTGTAATTAAAATTGCAAACAAAGATAGATTGAAAGTTATTTTTGAACTATTTTTTTTAAAAACACCCATAACAAGTAAAAACATTATTGAAAGTGAAATAAATATTTCTGGCAATACTAAATTTAAATTTTCCATATTATTTACTAGCTATATTTGTGTTATTCATATTAATTAGATCAGTCACAGAAACTTCTATAGTATTTATCAACGGATCTGGATAAAATCCGAAGAATAAAGTTGGAACTGCTAGACAAGATAAAATCAGATATTCCGATCTATTTAAATCAAACATCTTCTTAAGGTCTTCGTTAACTAGCTTTCCAAAAACAACTCTTTTGTACAGCCAAAGCATATATGCAGCTCCAAGTATTACTCCTAAACTAGCAATTACAGCTACTAGGAAATTATCCTTAAAAGCACCCATTAAAATTAAAAATTCTCCTATAAATCCACTTGTCCCCGGCAATCCCAATGCTGCCAATGTAAACAACATAAATAAAATTGAATATTTAGGTATTATTGTAACTATTCCTCCATACGAATTGATCATCCTTGAATGCATCCGATCGTAGACAACACCAACACATAAGAAAAGTGCAGCTGAAACTAAACCATGGCTAATCATTTGAATAATACTTCCTTCAATTCCTTGTTGCTGAAGAGTAAATATTCCTAATGTCACAAATCCCATGTGAGCAACAGAAGAATAAGCTATTAACTTTTTCATATCCTCTTGCATTAGAGCGATGAAAGAAGTGAATATGATTGCTATAACACTCAAAGTATAAATTAAGGGTGTAAAAACTTCTGAAGCAACGGGAAATAAACCTAGAGAAAATCTGATAAAACCATAACCTGCCATCTTTAATAAGATCGCTGCTAACAATACAGATCCTGCAGTTGGAGCTTCAACGTGAGCATCTGGTAACCAAGTATGTACTGGCCACATAGGGGTTTTAACTGCAAAAGAGCTGAAGAATGCTAACCATAAAAGATTTTGATATTTAACATCTATACCAAGTTCATAAAGCTGAATAACATCTGTTGTTCCTGTAATCCAATAAATAGAAATTATTGCAACTAACATTAAAACAGAACCTAGTAATGTGTATAAAAAGAATTTAAATGCTGAATAAACTCTTTTTGGTCCACCCCAAATTCCGATAATTAAAAACATCGGAATTAATCCTGCTTCAAAAAATAAATAGAATACAACTAAATCAAGTGCACAAAAAACACCAATCATGAAACTTTCCATAATTAGGATTGCAATTAAAAAATCTCTTAATCTATTTTTGACAGAATTATTTACAGATATAATGCATAACGGAGTTATGAATGTAGTTAAAATAATAAATAAAATTGAAATACCATCAACACCAACTTTATAATTAATAAAACCTTCAATCCATGTTCTATCTTCTACAAATTGAAAATTAGAAGTTGATTGGTCAAAAGAAATCCACAGATAAATGGAAATTAAAAAATTTACTATTGTCGTGAATAAAGCAACATATTTAGCAGTTGAATTATTTCCTTCTTTATCTTTAGTAAAAAATAAAAATAAAGCGCCTACTGTTGGCAATAATATTAAAGATGAAAGAATGGGAAAATTCATTATTTAACTATTAAAAAGGTTAGTAAAGCAGAGAAACCTAATAACATTACAAATGCATATTGATAAATATAACCACTTTGAAATTTAGTTGCTTTAATTGAACATTTTTTTATGAAAGAGGAAATACCATCGGGACCGAAACCATCAATTATAGTTCCATCACAAAATTTCCATAAAAATAAACCTAGTTTTTTTGAAGATTTAATAAACAACACATCATATAACTCATCAAAATACCATTTATTTACTAAAAAATTATACAAAGGTTTGTTCATTAACGCTATTGAATTAGGTAATTCTTTGTTCTTAACAAATAAGTAGTAAGCAATTGGAATAGATAATAAAACTAAACATGGTGTTAAAAGTAAAAACCATAAAGGCGGATGTTCTGTGCTTAAAGGCTCTAAAAACTTAATAGATTCTGCCCAGAATAAATTCTCACCATGACCAATAAATAGTCCTTTAAATAGAAAACCAGCAAACACAGCTCCTATTGAAAGAATAAATAATGGAACAAGCATAACTAATGGAGACTCGTGTGTTTCCTCTATCTTAATCTCTTTATTATTGTACTCTCCATGGAAAGTTTTAAATATCAATCTCCATGAATAAATAGATGTTAAAAATGCTGTGATTATTCCAATCCCAGATGCATAATAACCAGTCGTATTACCTTTTAAATACGCAAATTCTATAATTGCGTCTTTAGAATAAAATCCTGATAAAAATGGAAAACCAGTTAAAGCAAGTGTTCCTATTATCATTAAAGCATAGGTGTATGGTAGCTTTTTCCACACACCTCCCATGTTGTTAATATTTTGCTCATCCTTAAATGCGTGAATTACAGAACCAGATCCTAAAAATAATAAAGCTTTAAAAAATGCGTGAGTAAATAAGTGAAACATAGCAACATTATATGCACCTACTCCAGCTGCAAAAAACATATAGCCAAGTTGACTACACGTAGAGTAAGCAATAATTTTTTTTATATCTGTTTGAACCAGAGCAACCGTTGCTGCAAAGAATGCAGTAGTCATTCCAACTATAGTTATAAAATTTAGTATTAATGGTGAATATTCATAAATCGGAGAACATCTGACTACTAAGAAAACACCAGCTGTTACCATTGTTGCTGCATGAATTAATGCAGAAACTGGTGTTGGACCCTCCATAGCATCAGGTAACCATGTATGAAGTAATATCTGTGCAGATTTACCCATTGCTCCAATAAATAAAAGTAAACAAACTAAGTCTATTGCTTTAACTTCAAAACCTAAAAATGATAAATTTTTATCTACAACTGTTGGGATTTGTTGAAAAACTTCTGAGTAATTAACAGTTCCAAATAAATAAAATATTAAAAAAATTCCTAAAGCAAAACCAAAGTCACCTACTCTGTTTACAACAAATGCTTTTATAGCTGCAGCATTTGCACTTTCTTTTTTAAACCAAAAACCGATCAGGAAGTAAGAACAAAGACCTACACCTTCCCATCCAAAAAATAGTTGAATAAAATTATCTGATGTTACAAGCATCAACATTGCAAAAGTGAATAATGATAAATAAGCCATAAATCTTGGTTTATGAGGATCGTGGGACATGTAACCAATTGAATAAATATGCACTAAAGAAGATACAGAAGTTACAACCACTAACATCACTGCTGACAAAGGATCAATCAACATTGACCAATTTACATCAAGTGACCCTGAGCTTATCCAGGTAGCTATAATAATATTTTCTTCATATTGATTTACAATTACTTGATAAAGAACATGAATTGATAAGAGTGCAGAAATTGAAACTAAAGCACTTGTTACTATTTCAGAATTTCTATCACCGATATATCTTCCAAAAAAACCAGAGATTATTGAAGCAATAAGTGGAAGAAATATAATTGATAATTCCATGATTATCCTTTCAGCTTATCTATTTCTTCAACTCGTATTGTTCCAGAGTTTCTGAAATACACGACAATTATTGCTAATCCTATGGCTGCTTCTGCTGCTGCAACAGTTAGAATAAATAAAGTAAAGACTTGTCCTGCCAAATCTCCCAAATAAATAGAAAAAGCTACTAAATTGATATTTACAGCAAGCAATATCAATTCAATACTCATTAATATAACAATGATGTTCTTTCTATTTAGAAAAATACCAATTACTCCAATTGAAAAAATAACAGCACCTAAAGTCAAATAATGTCCTAAACCTATATCAATCATCTATTTTAACTCCTTTATTGCTCTGAACTTCTAGCACCTCAACACCTTCGGCTCTTTCTCTAGATATTTGCTTGATATAACTTTGTCTTTTAAGACCTGATCTTTGTCTAAAAGTTAATACAATAGCCCCAACCATAGCTACTAATAGGATCATTCCACTTATTTGAAACACATGAATATAATCAGTGTATAAAATTTGACCCAATGAATGAGTGTTACTTACACTTGTATTAGCAAGTGAATTGTTAATATCAAAAATTTCTGGTTTATATTTCCAGCCACCTATCACAATTATAATTTCAAAGAAGATTAAAGTACTTATAATTAAACCAACTGGGATATGTTTAGAGGTTGCTTGACCTGCGAACCATTGATTTTTTTGTTGGGCCACGTTTAACATCATAACAACAAACAAAAATAAAACTGCTACAGCACCAACATAAACAATTAGCATTATCATTCCCAAGAATTCAGCACCAATCATTATGAAAAGACAAGAGATACTTATGAAATCAAGAATTAAGAAAAATACTGAGTGAACAGTATTTTTAGAAGCAGTTACCATTATAGCTGAAACAACAGCAATTATTGAAAATGTATAAAAGAAAATAGCGTGTACAATCATTTTTATCTATGGATATTGTCAGCTTTAATATTTGCCTCCAAAACATTCTCCCATCTATCTCCATTATCTAATAATTTTTCTTTTGTATAATAAAGTTCTTCTCTTGTTTCTGTAGAAAATTCAAAATTTGGACCTTGGACTATTGCATCTACCGGACAAGCCTCCTCACACAAACCACAATAAATGCACTTCATCATATCGATGTCATAACGAGTTGTTTTTCTACTTCCGTCTTCTCTTTCAGCTGACTCGATCGTTATTGCCTGAGCTGGGCACACTGCTTCACATAATTTGCAAGCTATACATCTTTCTTCTCCGTTTGGATACCTTCTCAAAGCATGTTCACCTCTAAAACGAGGGCTTATTTTGCCTTTTTCAAAAGGGTAATTAATTGTTTTTTTTGATTTAAATAATTCTTTAATAGCAATAAATAAACCACCAATAAAATCAGTCATTAATATTGTTTTAAAGAATCTTGAAATCTTCATAATTAATTCACTGGTAAAAGGTTAAAATAAAATAAATAGCTAGCTGTTAATACCACCCAAGTTAAAGAAAGAGGAAGGAAAACTTTCCAACCTAGTCTCATTAATTGATCATATCTGTATCTAGGTACTATGGCCTTAACTAAAGCAAAAAGGATAAACAAAAGAAGAATTTTTAATATTAACCATATTGCACCTGGAACTAATGTAAATGGATAAACATCAATTGGAGACATCCAACCACCTAAAAATAATATTGCTCCCATTGCACACATCAATAAAATATTTGCATATTCACCTAACCAAAACATTGCATACATCATTCCTGAATATTCTGTTTGGTAACCAGCAACCAACTCTGCTTCGGCTTCTGGCAAATCAAAAGGGGGTCTGTTAGTTTCAGCTAAAGCAGAAATAAAGAATATTACAAACATTGGAAATAATGGGATTACAAACCACATATTTTGTTGAGCAATAACGATGTCGTTTAAATTTAATGAACCAACACAAAGTAAAACATTGATTATTATTACCCCAATTGAAACTTCATAAGATACCATTTGAGCAGCAGAACGAATTGCTCCTAGAAAAGGATATTTAGAATTGGATGCCCAGCCTCCCATTATTATTCCATAAACACCTAGTGAAGAAACAGCAAATAAGTAAAGAATTCCAACATTGATATCGGCCAAAACCTGAGTTGCGCTAAATGGAATTACAGCCCACGCGATCAAAGCTAAAGTCATCGTGACTATAGGGGCCAGTATGAAAATCACTTTATTTGAACTAGATGGAATAATGATTTCTTTAAATATATATTTTAAAGCATCAGCTAAAGATTGTAATAAACCGAACGGACCAACAACATTAGGCCCTTGCCTTTTTTGAACAAAAGCCCAAACTCTTCTATCAAGCCAAACTATCATTGCTACTGAAACAAGAACAGGCACTAGTAAGAATAAAATCTTATAAACCTCTTGAAAAACTATACTCAAGTATTCCATATTAACCTTCTGTACCTGTTGATTTTAAATTTAATTTAGAGTTCTTACATTCAACCATCGTTTTTGATGATCTAGCAATTACATTTGAAAAATAATAGTCTTTTACATTGATTGTTAAATTTTCATTTTTAAATTCATTAGTAGAATTATTAATCTCATTTACTTGTTTTTCTTTTTGTAAATTTAAATAGTTAAACATGCTGCTTTCCAATTCATCTTTGTCATTAAATAATTTTCTATTATTCATAAATTCAGCCAGTTCATTAATTATTTGCCAATCTTCTTTTGCATCACCTGGTGGATACGAAGCTTTATAAGCTTTTTGAATTTTTCCTTCTAAATTTGTAAAGTGCCCATCTTGTTCAGTGTAAGCGGCGCCTGGTAAAATAATATCAGCAGACTCAGCACCTTTATCACCATGGCTACCTTGGTAAATTATGAATTCATCTTTTTTATCAAATTCTAAATTGTCTTGACCTACAAGATAAACAATATCAAATTTATGTTCTTTTAAATCACTTATTAAGTTATTTTCATTATTAATTATTCCAAGATCAATATTTCCTACAGTTGCTGCATCAGTTGATAAAATATTTAAAGAGTTCCATTCATCTGAAATTTTATTATTTTTTGATAAAAATTCTTTTGTTTTATTAAACAAAAATTCTGAAGACTTTAATCTAAGTAGAGATTCACCAATAATAATTATTGGTTTTTTTGAATTTATAATTTCTTTAGATATGTCATGATTTCCTTCAAGAATATTATTTAAAGTTTGTGTTTGATCATCTAAACTTTGATAAGGATAAGTTAAATCACCAACATCATTAAGTGAAATAATTTTTGTATTATTGTTTAAATAAGCTTTTCTAATTCTAGCATTTAAAATAGTTGCCTCATATCTTGGGTTTGCACCTACTATCAAAATTAAATCAGCTTCTTCAATGCCATTTATAGAAGAATTAAATAAATAGTTTTCTCTTTTTGAAGTATTTATAAATCTGTTATCAGATCTTGACTCGTAATTTTTAGTATCAATTATTCGGTCAAAAAATTCTTTAAAAATGTAACCAGTCTCCATATTAGTTAAATCACCAACAAAACCACATATTTTTTCTTTTGATGTGTTTTCAAATTTAGATTTAATTATTTTGAACACTTCATCCCATGAGGCTTTTTCAAATTTGCCGTTGTATTTGATAAATGGAGTATCTAATCTTTGATGTAGAAGACCATCACAAGCATATCTTGTTTTGTCTGAGATCCATTCCTCATTAATATCTTCGTTTATAATTGGAAGTACTCTTTTGACTTCCCAATCATAAGTATCTACTCTTACATTTGATCCAATTGCATCCATGACATCAATTGTTTCTGTTTTCTTTAATTCCCATGGTCTAGCCTCAAATACATAAGGTTTTGATGTTAGAGCTCCTACCGGACATAAATCTACAACGTTAGCAGACAATTCAGATTGCATTGATTGCTCTAGATAAGTTGTAATTTGCATATCTTCACCCCTTCCAATAGCACCAAGCTCTGGAACCCCAGCAACTTCCGTTGCAAATCTCACGCATCTTGTACAGTGAATGCATCTTGTCATTTGAGTTTTAATTAATGGTCCCATATTTTTTTCAGCAACAGCTCTTTTATTTTCTTTAAATCTTGATTTGTCTACTCCATAGTACATTGATTGATCTTGAAGATCGCATTCACCACCTTGATCACATACAGGACAATCTAGGGGATGGTTAGCTAATAAAAATTCCATCACTCCCTTACGAGCTTTTTCTACTAAAGCAGTATTTGTTTTAATATTCATGCCCTCAGCAGCTGGCATAGCACATGAAGCAATTGGTTTAGGAGATTTTTCCATTTCAACTAAACACATTCTGCAGTTTCCTGCTATCGATAATTTTTCATGGTAACAAAATCTTGGTATTTCAACTCCAGCTTTTTCGCAAGCTTGAAGAACAGTTAAACCTTCTTCAACTTCAACTTCGATTTCATTTACTTTTAATTTAAGCATTTTTTTTATCCAATAAATGTTGATCTACTAAATATGGAATATTGTTTTTCTTTTGAACAATAGGATTTAAATTATTCCTTTTCTCAATTTCTTTTTTAAAGTGTCTAAGCAATCCTTGAACTGGCCATGAAGAACCTTCACCGAAAGCACAAATAGTATGTCCTGCAATTTGATTTGTAACATCACCTAACATATCTACTTCATCCTTTGTTGCATCACCTTTTGCCATTCTCTCAAGCATTCTCCACATCCAACCAGAACCTTCTCTACAAGGTGTACATTGACCACAGCTCTCATGTTTGTAAAATCTTGCAATCCTTGCCATACATTTAATTATGTCCTGATCTTTGTTAATAACCACAATACCAGCTGTACCAAGTCCACTTTTTTCTTCAACACAAGCATCAAAGTCCATTTTTAAAGTTTCACATCTTTCTTTCGGTATTAGCGGCATTGAAGAACCTCCAGGTATTACAGCCTGCAAATTTTCCCATCCACCAATTACGCCACCAGCATGAACTTCTATTAATTCTTTTAAAGGAATACTCATTTCTTCTTCAACATTACAAGGATTATTTACATTTCCAGAAATACAAAAAATTTTGGTTCCAGTATTTTTTTCTCTACCTAAAGAAGCAAACCATTTAGCACCTCTTCTTAAAATAGTTGGAACAACTGCGATTGTTTCAACATTATTAATTATTGTAGGACATCCATATAGTCCTATCAAAGCTGGAAAAGGTGGTTTTAATCTAGGTTGGCCTTTTTTACCTTCTAAACTTTCAAGCAGTGCGGTCTCTTCACCACAAATATATGCACCAGCTCCGTAATGAATATAAATATCTAAATCCCATCCTGTACTAGCTGCATTTTTACCTAATAATTTTTTTTCATAAGCTTCATCTATTGCTGCTTGAAGCTTTTTACCATCAACAAAATATTCTCCTCTTATGTATATATAACAAACATGCGCTTGCACTGCATAAGATGCAATTAGACAACCCTCTATTAATTTATGAGGCTCAAATCTTAGAATATCTCTATCTTTACAAGTTCCTGGTTCAGATTCATCACCGTTAATAACTAAGTAATGTGGTCTAGATCCAACTTCTTTTGGTGCAAATGACCATTTTAAACCTGTGGGAAATCCTGCACCACCTCGACCTCTTAATTGAGATTCTTTAATTTCATTAATTATCCAATCTCTTCCTTTGTCAATAATTTCTTTTGTATTTACCCAATCACCTCTCTCTTGTGATGAGGATACATCTGAGCCTTTATCATTATATAAATTTTGAAAAATTCTATCTTGATCTTTAAGCATTTTTTAAATTCATTAAGGTTTTTCTGTTATTTTCTGGTTCATTATTTACTCTTCCTCTATATGAACCAGGTTTTGGACTTTCTCCATTTAAAATTTTATCTAAAATATCTAAAGTTTTTTGTTTGTCTAAATCTTCATAATAGTCATCATTAATTTGCATCATTGGAGCATTGACACATGCACCTAAACATTCAACTTCCATCCACGAGCAGCTTTTATCATTAGATAATTCACACTCATTTTCAGAAATTTTTTCCTTGCATGCCTCAACTAATTGATTTGCACCTCTTATCATACATGGTGTTGTGGTACATACTTGAACAAAATATTTTCCTACAGGAGCTAAATTATACATTGTATAAAAAGTAGCTACCTCATAAACTTTAATATAAGGCATCCCTAAAAACTTAGCGATATACTTCATTGCTGCTAATGGTATCCAATTATTATTTTGCTTTTGAGCTATATAAAGTAAGGCCATTACAGCACTTTGCTGTTTACCTTTAGGATATTTTGCAACAATAGCATTTGCTGCTTCTAATGATGAGGAATTGAATTCAAAATGTTCTGGTTGATCTTTCGCCGGTCTTCTTAAACTCATCTGTCTACCTCTCCAAAAACAATATCTAAAGAACCTAGTACAGCAGGAACATCAGCTAACATGTGACCTTTAATTAGATAATCCATTGATTGTAAATGTGAAAATCCTGGTGCTCTTATTTTGCATTTGTAAGGTTTACTTGATCCATCAGATATTAGGTAAACACCAAATTCTCCTTTTGGCGCCTCAACAGCTGTATAAATTTCATCTTTTGGTACTCTGTATCCCTCTGTAAAAAGTTTAAAATGATGTATTAGAGCCTCCATTGATTGTTTGATTTCTGCTTTAGATGGTGGGCTAATTTTACCATCTAATGATTTAATTGGACCCTTCTCCATTTTAGCTAAACATTGTTTAATAATTGAAACACTTTCTTTCATTTCTTCAATTCTGCATAAATATCTATCGTAACAATCTCCATTTTTTCCAACTGGAATTTTAAAATCTAAACTTTCATAGCAGTCATAAGGTTGAGATTTTCTTAAATCCCATGGAATACCCGAGCCTCTAATCATAACTCCTGAAAAAGAATAATCTAAGGCGTCTTCTTTTGTGACTACACCTATATCAACATTTCTTTGTTTAAAAATTCTGTTGTCAGTTAGTAAGCTCTCTAAATCATTAATTATTTTTGGAAAGGTTTCGCAAAATTTTGCTATATCTTCCTCTAAACCTTTCGGTAAATCTTGATGAACGCCTCCCGCTCTAAAGTAATTAGCATGAAGTCTTGACCCTGAGGCTCTCTCATAAAATGTCATTAGAGTTTCTCTTTCCTCAAATCCCCAAAGTGAAGGTGTTAATGCACCAACATCAAGAGCTTGAGTTGTGACATTTAAAATATGACTTAAGATTCTACCAATCTCACAAAATATAACTCTTATATATTGAGCTCTGATTGGTACATCTATTTTAAGTATTTTTTCAACAGCTAGCGCGAAAGCATGTTCCTGATTCATCGGAGCGACATAATCTAGGCGATCAAAGTAAGGAACTGCCTGCATATAAGTTTTGTTTTCAATCAATTTTTCAGTTCCACGATGAAGTAAACCAATATGAGGGTCAGCTTTTTCAACCACCTCTCCATCTAGCTCTAAAATTAATCTAAGAACTCCATGGGCTGCAGGATGTTGAGGGCCAAAATTTAAATTTAAATTTCTAATTTTTTTTGTCATTATTCTCAATCTCTTCTTTTATATATTTAGTTCCTCCCCAAGGACTTTCATAATCAAAGTTTCTATAATTTTGCTCAAGCTTCACCGGTTCAGTAATTACTTTTTTCTGATCTTCGCTATATCTGACTTCTGAGTGACCAGTTAATGGAAAATCTTTTCTTAATGGATGGCCTTCAAATCCATAATCCGTTAGTATTCTTCTTAAATCAGGATGATCTTTAAAAGATACTCCATACATATCAAAGACTTCTCTCTCCATCCAATTTGCTGAAGGAAAAATACTGGTTAAAGATGGTATAACTTCATTTTCTACAATATGGTATTTTACAATCAATCTTTGATTAAATTCATGACTTAAAAATAAGTATACTAATTCAAATCTTTGATTGTTTTCGGGATAATCTACTGCAGTAATATCTATTAGTTGTCTAAATTTTGTATCTTGATTTGTTTTTAAAAATAAAGCAACATCAATTATATCATCTTTATCAATTTCTATAAAAATTTGATTATGTTTTATTTCTGTATTGTTAATTTTTGTATTTAACTCAGAATTAATTTTTTTTTCTAGATCTTCTAAACTCTTCATAACTATCTAATAAAAGATCCTTTTTTTCTAATTTTTTTTTGTAATTGAAGTATTCCATACAATAAAGCTTCTGCCGATGGGGGGCATCCTGGAACATATACATCTACAGGAACAATACGATCGCAACCTCTTACAACTGAATATGAATAATGGTAATATCCACCTCCATTTGCACAACTGCCCATAGAAATCACATATCTTGGTTCCGGCATCTGGTCATAAACTTTTCTTAAAGCTGGCGCCATTTTATTTGTTAAAGTTCCTGCAACTATCATAACATCTGACTGTCTTGGTGAACCTCTTGGAGCTGCTCCAAATCTTTCTAAATCATATCTAGGCATAGCTGTTTGCATCATTTCAACAGCACAACATGCTAATCCAAAAGTCATCCAATGGAGTGATCCTGATCTTGACCAATTAATTAAATTATCAAGTGATGTAGTTATAAAACCATTCTTGCTAAAATCTTCTGCAAGTTGTTTAAATTCCTCAGGAACTTGATCTATTTTATTATTCATTGTGATTTATAATTTTTATTCCCAGTCTAAAGCGCCTTTTTTCCATTCATAAATAAAACCTGTTGTAAGTATGAATAAAAAAATCATCATTGATGAAAAACCTAATAATCCAATATTCCCAAGAGATATTGCCCAAGGAAATAAAAATGCTATCTCTAAATCAAAAATAATAAATAAAATTGCAACCAAATAAAACCGCACATCAAATTCCATTCTTGAGTCCTCAAAAGGCTCAAAACCACATTCATAAGCCGAAAGTTTTTCTGGATCAGGTTTTTTTGGTGAAAGAATAAAGTTTACCACTACAAAAGCACAGCTTAATCCCAAAGCTAAAACTAAAAATATTATTATAGGTAAGTAATCTTTTAAAAAATCAGATAACATGGAAATCTATATATCAGTTTTTATCTGTTGTTGAAGGGCTGATACGTCACATTTTTATTAATATTAACATTAAAAAGTGGGAAAAAGTGGCGGGAGTGAAGGGACTCGAACCCTCGACCTATCGCGTGACAGGCGATCGCTCTAACCAACTGAGCTACACCCCCACTTATCGTTTTGGTGGGCAGTAAAGGACTCGAACCTTTGACCCCCTCGGTGTAAACGAGATGCTCTACCAACTGAGCTAACCGCCCTAAAACCAATAACGGAAGTAATTACAATATAAATTTTGATAAAGCAATAAATGTTTAATCATTTTATTTGTTAAAATTAATGTATTTTCTTATATTTGTTTATTACACAATGAAGTAAGGCAAGCACGGATAGCAAAAAAGAAAATTTAAGCATTAAAACAATGATATAATTTTCATGATTTTTAAAAATCCATGAAATTAACAAAACAAAAATGCTAAAAAGATATAAACGAAAAAATATTATATTTTTTTTAATATAAAAGATTCTAATTAAAAAATGAATATCTTTTGTAGCAACTAAAACACCATCAAGATCAAAAATAATAACTTTAATCATATCTATTTGTATTTCTGAATAAAATCTGAGCAAATTCCTTTGCAGTCTAAATTAGTATAATTTGCATTTTCTGGTAAAACACAAATCCCATTTTTGAGCAAAGGTTTGTTTGGATAAATCCATATGTAACCTCTATTAGTTATAGTATAATCATCTGTGTCATGCCAAAAATAATGACAGTTTATTTTAGAAAGCTCATATAGTGTCTCGGAGGACTTTGCGTGACACCAAAACTTCTCATCTTCAAGAAAACTTTGATTAATTTTGTACAGAGGCTTATCGTGACCTAAGTAAAAATTATTTTCTTTAAACCACACATCAATTTCTACCTCGAAACCATTATCTTTAGCATCAAGAATATAATCAGGGTGATTTTCAAATTTTTCATTTTTTCCATTCAAATTTCCTCTATGAGATATTAAAATCATAATTATATGTATATATT